>CADCQZ010000352.1 GCA_902803675.1 uncultured Eubacteriales bacterium | reverse complement strand
GTTGATGCCGATCAGCACGCTTACCCAGTCCGGCCGCCGCTCCATCACGTCTTTTTCCCAGCGCATGTTCAGATCACGCACCTGATTGCCGCCGATACCCATATTGACGATGCGCAGGCCCAACTCCGGATACATGCAGTTGAGCAGTGAACCCGCATCCGCCACATAACTCCTTCCCCAAGCATTGAACAAGCCTTCACCAACGGGCTTAGCGCGCTCATAGTCCGAGATCGAGTCCCCGATAAACAGAATGGTGTCGCCCTTTTCAAAAAGCATAAGTTTGCTCCTCTCTTTTTCTTTACATCTGCTATTCCTATTTATCACAAGTCAGAGAATAATGCAATAAATAGCAGAAATACATTAAAAGACAGATTGATTGTGACGCATATCGGCATCAGACACCAACATGCCGTCTGTCGAACCCATTTAAACCAGCTTATTCGTGCAAGAAGGGTCACGGACCGGTGGTATTGTTTTTCAATTTCACTTTCGGGTAAAAAAGTGTATAATGTTTTATAAGCATCCTTGTCTACATCAAGACCCCTGCTGCAAATCCGGCATGATCAGAAGCGGACCGGACAAAGAAGCAATGGATATAAGCCAGGATCGATCTGCCGGTCTCACTGTCCGCGGCAGTCACTTCCGTTTGAAAGGGTGGTCATGGATGGATCGTTATAAAGGTTTTCTTTCGCGGGAGTTTCCGAATGACGCCGAGGTTTTCTGGCTGCATAGCAAAATAATGGATGTCGGGGGCGGAAATCTTACAAAAGAAGAAATAGACCAACTGGCAGACTGCCCGGATCTTGACACCATCCGGATATCAGGATTGAGGCAGAATACATTTGAGTATTTCATCACGACCTATGGCAGGCAATTCAAAAAGATCCACTTTTTCAAGAATAAACTGGTTGAAGACTGGTCGCTCCTTGCCGGACTGCCGGAGTTGGAGAGCTTGTACTGGTTTCACAATCAGCGGATCGCGTCACTGTGGGATCTGTCCGGAAATCGTTCACTGAGAGAACTGCACATATCGGATTTCACCAGGCTTCATCAGTTATCGGGTATAGCTACAGCCCCGGCACTGCGTTTACTGTTCATCGGTGATTCAATTTGGCCTTCCATGAATATCGAGTCACTGGGGCCTTTGACTGGAATGCCGCTTGAATGCCTTGCCTGGCATGGGAAAAGCATCGCGGATCAGGATCTTTCTTTTATCGCGACGCTGAAGCATCTCAAGTGGTTCGATTGTCCGATCAAATATTTTACGTCAGAACAGTGTGCGTGGATAGCCGCGAACTGCCCCGGAGCGGACGGACGAGTATTCCATCCGTATGAGATATGGCGGAAAGGCGACAGGGAGGAAGCTGCCATTGTCGGCAAAAGGAAGCCGGTCCTTGAGCTTCCGGGAAATGAAATGCGGATCCGGAGATATGCGGATCATTTCAATGCGCTCAAAGAGGAGTACAGAGGAGTTCCGTATAAAACCGCGTTTCCGGAGTTTTTCTGTGACGAACATCATCACGAATGAGGTTTATGACCCATAAGGAGAAACACTCCATGAAAAAACTACTGCCAGTGATGATCGTGTTGGCCCTGCTGATGCCGCTGTGTGTCTGTATGGCGGAAGATACAGCGCTTTTCCCCGCCAGGGGGGACAACGGCCTGTGGGGATACATCGACCGGTTTGGGGCTTTTGTGATCGAACCCCGCTATGAGCGGGAATCCCCCTGGATGGGGCGATACGCCGCCGTGTCGGAAGACGGGAGGCTGTGGGGGATCGTGAACGCGCTGGGCGGCTGGGAAATGCCGCCGGAATATGTGATCACCTGGGAAACAGGCGGCCGGGCGATGGCAGTGTTTGACGCGGATCCTCCGGATATCCGGGCGGATCACGCGGTGGAGGATGGTGTTCAGGTCTGCGGGCTGTTCGACCTCCAAACCGGAGCGTTCACGGGTTTCCGCTGGAAAAGCGCTGATCTGCACTGGTTCGATACCCCCATGATCCCCGTGCTGGGTGACAACGGCCTGTGGGGCTGCCTGGACCTGGATACAGGGGAGCAGATCCCCTGCCGATTTGCGAAGATCCGGGAGTTCAACGAGGGCTGGGCTGTGGCCCAGCTTCCGCCGGCGGACGGCGAAAACGAAGGCATCTGTGTGCTGGTCAGCAAAACAGGAGACATCGTATACCCGCCGGAGGGCCTGCAGATCAAATGGTGGTCCCGCGTCGGCGAGGGCCTGATCACCGTGTGGGATCCTGGAACACAATCAACAGGCTATATGGACGTATCCTGCAAAATGGTGATACCGCCTCACTGGTACAGAGGGTACCCGTTTGAGGAAAATTTCGCGGTGGTGGAAGATCACGAAGGGTATTACCGATACATTGACCGTGAGGATAATGTCCTGCCGGGTATTAATGCCAGACCTGAAGAAAACGGCGATTACGGATTCGTGAACGGCCTAACCAGCGTGTTTGTGCATGATCCTGATAGTGGTGACACCCGGCCCGGCGCCATGAACGACCGGGGCGAGATCGTGTTTACCCTGGAGGGAGAAAATGTCTGCTGGCTCTGGAATTTCATGGACAACGGCCTGGCTTGGTATATGGAGTGGCACCCGGAGGCCGGGGAATACTGGTACGAATACCCGTTTTACGGCCTTGCGGACAGTGAGGGGAACAAGGTAACTGACAGCGTTTTCGTATGCATCGAGGACGAAGGTTCGCCGTTTTGTGAAGGTCTGGCGGCGGTGTTCCCCGCGGATGGCAGCCGGGCCTTGAGGGGATATATCGACGAGACCGGAAAATGGGCCATCGCGCCGAAATATGCCGGGGCGTATTCCTTTTCCGGCGGCCTGGCTTATGTGAAAACTACGGACGGCCGGTGCGGCTATATCGACCATAACGGTGCGGAGGTGTACCTGTGGCAAACGGAAGACGGCCTCGCGATATGGGATGACGGTTTGCCGGAGTGAACGTGGCCCTTATACCTTGTTCCTCACGACTGCGGGATCAGGAACATTTGCGAAGAGGACGACTGTTTCCTCATCGATTTTGAGGATGATATATCGGACTGTGACGTCATTATGGCGATCAGGCCCGGCGCTCGGGAACGAAGGATAAGCAGTTATGAACAAGAACACATTTACCGCTGCGGTGATCGGTATTTTGATCGTATTATCTGTCAATGCATTCGCTGAACCGGACAGGGATACAGCCGGTCAATGGAGAATGGAATATATCGAAGATTTTACGGGGCTTAAATCGATGCGGATAATCAGGAAGGATACTGAATTCGTCCGTGATGGTTTCCCGCAGTACTGCTTCCTGGAGAGGAATCAAGTTGGCTCCGGCATTCTGCTGCATTATTATCATCATGAATCTGAGAATAGAGAGGAATGGAATGAGGAGCAAGAGAAGTATCATGTGTTTCTGACCTTTGACTGCCTGAACGGAAAATGGGTATTAACGGAATGCACGGATGACCTGACCTGGACGGCCGAAGCGAAGGACGGCTGCGTCACTTTCAACGACTATAAACAGCCTGGGCCCGAATGGGAATGGTCCGCGGAGCTTGACGGCGATCTGATGACCTTCGATTTTTCCGCGCTGGACGCCCTGATCATCCGGTACAACACGCTTATGCCGGAACGGCCGTCCGTCACGGAACCGTGAATGATCACACGGGAGGAAAACGCACAAGGGATAATACAAGCAAGAAGTCCAATAAATTGCCACACTAAACAAAGCGATAAATCGGAATTCGTAGAGGAAAATATACATGGGATTGTTTGATAGGTTCAGGAAAAGGCAGGCATCAGAGCCGCTGGTTGCTGAGATGAAACCGGAAGATGCGGCAAAATATCAAGCGAAGGATCATCAGAAGAGTAAAAGCTCTGTTCTGACTGACGTAGAAAATCTGATGCATGAAACTTTAAGGAAAAACCTGCCCGATGTCGGGCCGGACGAACTCGAGAGCGATGGTGCTGTCTTTTATATGAACGGTAAGAACGGCACCGAATTTGAGTGGTATGTGAATGAACATTTTCCACCTTTCATGATCTTCTATAACGATAAGGAGAATCTAGGCGCAGTCAAGGCGCTTCTTTATACAGACGGCGGCATGTCGATCTTTGTATACGGAGACAGTGGACACAGCGATCCTGTGGAAGTTCACAAGACACTGAAAATTACAAAACAGGAACTGCTCTTACTGGCGGTAATCCTATGGGACAACGCGGACGCAAAGTCAGTCTTTGACGAAGATATAAGAAAGATTGATACCGGATGTGAACCGGATGTGCGTTTGGTCGAAGATTTCATTAGGCATGCAAATTCATATAAGGCATTGATAGATAGAAAGCTTCTTATAAACAAGACCGTGATCGTATCCAAGAAAGTGAGAACGGAAGGTTGGAAGATCGGATATGGACGGCGCGATGAAGCGGCTTCCAAGAGTGACAGCGGTTGGTTTTTCAGCGTGGGTAACGAAACAGATGAGTATATCAACGATCCAGCCAATCTTGAGATATGGGCAGTGAGTTCTGCCGTGTTGTATGATCAGGCACTGTGGGAGTTCATTGATGCGCCATACGGAACAGCTATCGTTCGTGTCAGCCCCGATAAATTCGAACTGGATGATCCGGAGAAAAGGATCTTTCTGGAGAAGAAACAGAGCCCGGGGGACGGTTCTCTGTGCTAAAAGACAACAAAGCATGAACTAAACAGAACCGGGTGATGTAATATGCCGAGAACAGCAAGAGCAGCCGGGGATGGCGGGATCTGATCATGTGATGCTGCACGGGATCAAACGTCCAAGGATCTTCGATGCCGGCGAGGTGAAAGAACACAGAGCCGTCCCCTGAGTTTCCAACAGTGTCTTCCGAAGCCTGAAAAAGGAGATGTTTCCATGAAACGCCTGACGATCGCCTGGATGTTGGCCCTGTGCCTGGTGTTGTTCCTGTGTACCGCTGTGTCGGCGGGACCCACGCAGTCCGTGGAGAATGATCTGCAGCCCATCACACCGGAGATCCTTGTCGGTCTCTGGGAACTGGACCACGCGGACTACGGCGGGATGACCATCACCGCCGAAGACTGGCTGTCCTTCTTCGGTGAACTCGCGACAATGGAATTTACTTCCGACGGAACGTGGATCATGAAAAGCGGCGGCATGACAGACGTCTATTTCTATGAGTTCCGGGAAGAAGAGCTCTTTGCTGAAGGCGGAAAGGCGCCCCTATCCCTCGTTGACGGCAAACTGGTCTTCGATACCGGGAACGGGATGGCGATGGTGCTTACGAAAAGCGAAGCGCCCGGCCTGGAAGGCACGGTTTCGGTGGACGGAGCTTTGCTGGGTTCCTGGGTGTTTGAGCAGCTGGTCTATCTGCCGGATGGGATCCCTGTGGACGCGGGGACGTTCCAGGTGCTTTACGACATGTCTGCACCGATCCTGGAAGTCGTCAATGTTGGGTATGCCGTCATGCAGCTTGGCGATGGAAAGAGGGCTTTCACCGTGGACGAGTGGCACCTGGAGGATGGAAAGCTGGTCCACACGGATGAATCTGACGACGACACCAGTATGGTCTGGTATTTCGTGAGGGAAGGAACTGAGCCCGTAAAGACAGATGCTCCTGCTGAAGCGGTCCCATCGGGGACGGCCAATGGGATCGATACGGCTTCACCCTCTAAAGGACCGGCAGCGAACGGGGATCACTTCACCTACCATGGCGCGTCCTGGGGGATGTCCAGGGAGATAGTCCGCACGCTGGAACCTGTAAAGCCGATCCAGGAACCCATAGCCGCCACAGGGCATACGGCGCTGGTATATCAGTTCAGCAGTGAAAGCGGCTTCAACATCGTACAATACAACTTCCTTCCCTCCGATGCCCTGTTCAACATCACGATCATGGCTCCGGATGCTGACGGTGCTTTTTACGCCGAACAGAGAGAGAACTATACTGTGCTGTACGGCGAACCCTTGAGCGAGGCCGGCGCCGATCTGCACTCGGACGATGATCCGGTGGCTGTGATGATGGCTGCCATGATGCAGAACTCCGGGGACGTTGATCCCCTCGGCTGGCAGGCTGACGATGAAACGGTGATCATTTTGAGCGTAGAGCCTGTCAATAAGGTCTGCTATGTGGAGATCCGACGCTATACGGATTACTTCCGGTTTGAATGAGATAATCCCGGCTGCGGGTGATCGGAAGAGCATAGTATGAGCTTGTATGACAGCCTGGATTATAACCTGACTGACTGCGAGTATAATGATCAGCACACGGAAGAAATATGGTCGATCGCTGTTTGTGAGGCTTCGGCGGATATCCTGTCCGCTTTTAAGGACGAGGATTGGGAACGGCTGTTCCGGGCTCTGCCGGATAAATCGGTCCTCTGGAAAAAACGGCTGGTGGACTGCGTAGACGATCTTGGCCCGAACAAAACGAAAGCGCTGATCATGGCGGCGGATACGCCTGATGAGGATCTGCTCTGTTATGCTGTCGGCATGCTGAACGAGCTGGGCTATGTGTATACGGAGGAATCGCGCCCGGTATACGAAAGGGTCCAAAGAGCCTTGCCGGCCGCGAAAGGTCCCGCGAAGGACGTGTTCATCGAATTCCTGCGAAGAAAGGATCATCCCCGGTGACGGCATCGGGGCAGGGAGGCGGCCCTATGAAAGACAGATCCCGAAGAATGGCCCGGCGACTTGCCGGAGTGAACGTGGCGCTGCTGGCCCTGTGCCTGGCATTTGCATTCGTATCATATGCCGAGGAGCCCTTATCCAATACCGACCTGGTGCTCGCTCATGTCGCGGAGGATTACCCGGCCTGGAATATCAGCTACCTCGATACTTACGGATCGGGAATGTGGCAGGGTCAGCGGGCGCAGCATGTGCACGTGGGCCTTTACCGGGTGGAAGAGGACCTGCTGATCCAGAAGGAGCTGCATGTGCTCGTAAATCCCATCCTGGCGGGAGAAAGCATCAGCTACGACGAAACGGACCTGGTGCCGCTGCCGCTGTCGCCGGAGGCTGCCCGGCGGATCGGCACCATGACGCGGGAAGAGGCCGCGCGTACTCTGTATCACTGGATCGATACCGCTGAGATCCCGGAATGCGCTTTGTTCATGCTGGAGGACGGCGATGCGTGGGAGGATCTGCGCGCGTTTTCGGACAAGATCATCGGTGTTGCGGCGGACCGGGAAGGCAGGCAGAGCATCCGGATCGCTTATTGGAACGGGCAGGCATTTGACAGGATCGTCTCCTCGCCTGCGCAGGAGGAGTTTTTCTATTTTAATGATATCCATTCCAATTCCAAGGAACTGGAGCTGATGCTGGATCACGGCCTGGTATATATATACTGTGTGGGTGACGAGCCGGGCATCGGCGGGATCAACACGGGTTGGAGCATCTGGATATTTGATAACGGCCTGACATGGGAAGCATCCATGGGGATATCCGAGCAGAACAGCAACGAGATGTATCCGGGGGCGCCTCTGTTTCCGCTGGCGCTGACAGACCTGGATTTGTCCGCTGTGCCCACGAAGAATGCGAAACTGCTGGACGCGCTCGACGCGGACGGCTGGGCATGCGTAAAAGTGAACGGCGCGCCGATGCTGGACGCTCCGGAAGGAAACGTGACAGCGACATGCTATGCAAGGCTGTACGGACGGGTGATCGAAAAACGGGATGATAAAGTGCTGCTCCTGATCGGGAGCAAAGAACACGGCGTGACGGGCTGGTTCCGCAGGGAAGACCTGGCATTCGGCCGGGAAGGTTTTTTCATCCCCTGCGGTTTTCCGTCCTATGCGTGGGAGGATCGCGACACCGGTCACCTGAACGAAAGACTGATCGGGCTGCCCGCCCCGCTGTCGGATGAGACCAGCCACCGTGCCTGGCTGATCGGCATGACGGCGAACGGCGGCTGGCTGGTGCTGGTGGACACGGATATCGTCTGCACCGCTACGCCGGACGCATTCACCTGGATCAGTGAGCCTGAGGAATACGATGATCCGCGGTATTATTACGGCTGGGATGAAAACGGCCTGCGGACACTGGAATATACGGAGGATGAAACAGGGCTTATATCACTCAAAGTCATCACGGAGGATGCCGAATTTACTTTGGAATCCTTTCCGCCTGACTGCTGCCTGATCACCGATGAAGTACCCGGAATTCTGCTGCGTTACTATTATCCTTTGCCCGCGGAGGCGGCGGATTGGGATGAGATACTTCAGAATGATACAGTCTTGCTGACCTTTGACTGCCTGAACGGCCAATGGGTCTTAACGGAATGCACGGATGACCTGACCTGGACAGCCGAAGCGAAGGACGGCCGCGTCACATTCAACGACTATAAACAGCCCGGGCCCGAATGGGAATGGTCCGCGGAGCTTGACGGCGATCTGATGACCTTCGGTTTTTCCGCGCTGGACGCCCTGATTATCCGGTACAACACGCTTATGCCGGAACGGCCGTCCGTCACGGAACCGTGAATGATCACACAGGGAGGTAAAAAAGTGAAAAGGTTGTTGGTCCTTGTGATCCTCTGTCTTTGTGTTGTGATCGTGACCGTTTCAGCGGGCGGATCGGCCGTGCCGGACGAACAGGCTGCGATCCGGATCTTCGACAGTCTGTGGGGAGCGGAAATAGATGATGTCCGGATCAGGTACAGGGATGGGTACTTTTATGCCCTGGTGACAGAACGTGAAGACGAAGAAAACTGGACGGAATGCTTCTATGAATGTGTTTACGATCCCCGGGCACAGGCCTTAAAATGTGAGGGAAGCGGCGTAAAAACCGTGTGCGTTTACAATGACGATGATACTGTCACGGAAAGCACTTTATATGCGGACGGGGACGCCTCCTTTTCGATAACCGGCGACGGATGGCTGAGCTGGTCCAACGATACCGAAAACACCGGCCGCCTGTTCAAAAAGATGGGAAACTTCGAAGGCGCGTGGATGAGCGGTGATACGGTCATTAAGTTTATGGCGTACGATGATTTTTACCGCTGTACCGTATCAAGGGAAACGGTGGAAAACATAAGCGAAGAATGGGTCTATTACTGTGAGTTTGATCCGGCATCATGCGCGGTCGTCTGCGAGGAGTCGGGGCGCAAATATATCCTGTACGGGCGTATCGTGGATGATGAGACGACCGAACCGGATCAGGACGAAGAGATCACAGGCACAGACGTGTATACGGATGGCGGAGCGGTATTCTTTATCGACGAAAACAACTGCCTTACCTGGCATGACGTGAAAGAAGACGCCGGTGTGGGGCTCGTTTTTGTAAGGATGGATGATGATGCGGCTTTTTGGTCATATATGGATGATCATCTGAAGGGAAAGTGATCGAATACTTTTCTGCGGTTTATGCCGGGATCGCTGAAATACACATGAGTGGAAGGAGGGGTGAAAACAGATGTCAAGCCCGAGAAGAGCCGTATGGATCGTCATTGCGCTGCTTTGCCTGATGCCGGTATGTATGGCCGGAGAGGATGCCGAGTGGTATGAATACAACGTGATCTTGACGGAATGGAACGGGGACCGGAGCGAGGTATTTGTTCCGAAATGGTTGGACTCGAAAAGTGTAACTATGATAGGCGATAATTGCTTCTGCGGCAATGAAACCATCGAGACTGTGCTAATACCGGAAACGATCCAGGTGATCGGAGAGAACGCGTTTGCCGAGACAGGCCTGACTTCGGCGGTGTTTGAGGGCTCAGTATTGCATGAGATCAAAGGAGGGGCATTTTCATATACAAGCCTCCAATCCATTGTACTGCCGGACAGGGTCGATCATTTGGGTGAGGGGATTTTCGATGAATGCGACGCACTCGAGAATGTCGTTTTGCCGGAAAACCTGACGGAGTTGCCTGCGTATACATTTCGTGAATGTGTGTCCCT
>CADCQZ010000351.1 GCA_902803675.1 uncultured Eubacteriales bacterium | reverse complement strand
GCCACCCGTGGGTGCTCAGGGCCCTGTGCACGTAATCCGGATCCATGCCCTGCCGCTCGGACAGCATCTGGATGATCTCCCGGTCATCGTAATCCCATCCCATCAGGTCCGACAGGCGCTTGCCCAGTTCCCTGCCTCCGCTGCCGAACTGCCTTGAGACCGTAATGATCCTGGCCACCGCTTTCCTCATCTCCTCGTCGATCTGCCCGATGGGCCGGAGGGGACCTCGCGGCCCCTCCGGCCCATCGGTGCGCGTATGTCAGTAAAGGGGCTCGAAGGCCTGGCGGCTCTCGCCGACTTCCTCGATCATCTTCGCGACAGTCTCTTTGGCGGCGGGGATCGCCCGGGCCAGCATCTCGAGGAACTCGTCCACCTCTTCCGGGGTGTTGTAGATGCCGAAGCTCACCCTGATCATGCCGGGGGTGCCGCTGTCACCGCAGTCGGCGAAGTCGTCCAGATCCTCGTTGGGGATCCCCATCAGGCGCCACACATAGGGATGGGCGCAGAAGGCGCCCCGGCGGGTGGCCGCGCCGTAACCCGAGAGCTGCGATGCCAGGAAGTAGGAGTTGATGTCCGTGAAATTGAAGGTCACCACGCCCACCCGGTCGCTGATATCCTCCGAGTCGCCGTAGATCACCACGTTGTCGATCTTTTTGAGCCCGTCGATCAGGCGGGATATCAGCTTCTGCTCATGGTCCCGGATCGCGTCGAAACCCACTTCCTGAAGGATCTCCATGGCTTTGCCCATGCCGATCACCCCGGGATAGTTGGGGGAGCCCGCCTCGTAGACCGCCGGTGCCTGCTTGTAGATGACATGGTCGTCCGCCACGATGTTCACCGTGCCGCCGCCGTAGAAGGTCGGCATGTGCTGGTCGAGCACTTCCGTTAAGCCCACCACCGCGCCGCCGCCGTAGGGCGAGTACATCTTATGGGCGGAGAAGGTGAAGAAATCGATGTTCTCCTCCGGGGTGTCCCCTTTCATGGAGAAGGCCCGGTGAGCCACGATCTGGGCGCCGTCCACGACGATCAGGGCGCCGTAGCGATGGGCCAGCTTCGCCACGCGGTGCACGTCCGTCACGTAGCCCGTCACATTGGAGGCGGCGGTGACGGCCACGATCTTCACCTTGTTCTCGCTCAGCAGCTTTTCCAGCTCGTCGTACCGGATCCGGCCCATTTCGTCCACTTCCGCGTAGATCACCTTGCACCTTTCCCGCCAGCTTAGGTCGTTGGCGTGGTGCTCCATGCGGGTGGAGAGCACCAGATCGTTAGGATCCGTGATCAGGGCGGAGGCCAGCTTGTTGAGGCCGTCCGTGGTGTTGTTGACGTAGAACACCGTGTAGTTCCGGTCCTCTTCGGGATCCAGCCCCACGAAGCGCATGACCGTTTCGCGGGTCTTCTCGTACAGATCCGTGGTGTAGTCGGATTTGAGGGAGTAGCCCCGGCCGATGGAAGCGTACATAAGCAGCTTCTGGTTCACCTCGTCCATGACGGGGATGAGGGCCGGGGTGGTGGCGGCGTTGTCGAAATTGATCAGGGGCCGCGACGTGCCGTCCTCCAGTTTCACGGGCTCATCCACGCCCGCCACGAGCTCACGGATACCGTCGATGGTGTATCCCTCGGCCGCCGCCGGAAGGATCTGCGCCGCGATGAAAAGCAGCATCGCCAGGCACAGCGCGCGTTTGAATATCTTTTTCATGATACTGTCTCCTTTTTGCTGTCTCGGATGGACTCATCGGGGCCATGATACCAGATACGGGCGCACTTTGCAATCTGCCGGAGCGGTCGGGGGATGAAAAATGCCCGGCGGGTGGCGTTTTTTTTCGGGACAGTGTATAATGGGCCTGTGATACGGCGGATGGGATAGACTTGCGGAAAACCTGAATACTCTGGGCGGTCATGCTCCGCGCGGCGGACGGGAAGAAAGGAAAATATGAAAAGAAGTCTTTGCGTACTTTTGATCCTGTGCCTGACGGCGGGCCTCATGAGCGGGGCCCTCGGCGAAAAGGTCCCGGAGGGCCGGCCCTTCGTCAACCCCGAGCTGCCCGGCAACCTGCCCGGGGAATGCCCCGCGCCCGAGGAGGACTATTACCTGCACGTGAATTATGAGCGGTACCTGCGTGCGTCCCCTGAGGAGGACCCGTCGCGCAGGGCCGACAGGGATCTGTCGGAAGCGATCTGGGCTCTCACGGAGACCGGGGAGAGCGCGGAGTCGCGGATCCTCGGGATCATGACGAAGCTCATCATGGACGGGGAGCGCCGGGAGAGGGAAGGCATGGGGCCGCTTCTTGCCCGTGTCCGGCGCGTGCGGGAAACGAAGGACCTGTCGGAGCTCTCCGAACTGTGCCGGGAGGAGGGCTTCATGCTGGGTTCTCCCTTCGCCTCCTTTGATCTGAGACAGTCGGTCCTTGAGCCGGACAGGTTCGTTGTGGAGATCATGACGGAGTGTCCGGTGCCCCTGATGGATATGAGCGAGGACGACCCCGATCCCGGGATGGGTCCCCGGCCGGACAGCGCTGCGGTGGAAGAGGAACTCAAGTCCCTGGGCTATGACGACGCCGAGGCGGTGAGGCTGACGGAGCGGCTCGTACAGTATCAGGAAGAGTTCCAGGCGGGCGTCTGGGAGGAGGGGGATACCGACGGGGAGATGAGGTGGATCCTCACCCCGGCTCAGATCAAAGCAGGATGCGTCCCCCTGTATGATCAGATGGTCTCCCAGGGACTGTTCCCGGAAGGAAAAGAGGACGAAGGGATCTATGAGACGGGCACCATCTATGAACTGAGAGCGCTGCAGGCGCTGTACCGGGAGGAGGACCTGGATGTGTTTAAGGCCGTGATCTGCCTGGCCATGCTCCGGTACGCCCGGGACTATCTGGATCCGGCCGCTTACGCCCGCGCCCATGAGATCGACGGGGAACCGGATCTGAAGGAGGCGGCCTGGGCGTTCATGACCGAGCCGGCGCTGGAGGTGACCGAGCGGGCGTTCGCTTTGGATCACATCACACCGGAGCAGCGTTCCCTGGTGCTCTCCCTGTCGGAAGAGATCCGGCAGGCCCTGGCGGACAGGCTGATGAGGACCGGCTGGATGAGCGCTGAGTCCGCGAAAAGAGCGGCGGACAAGGCATTGAAGATAAAAACGGTCATGCCCGGGGAGCAGGGGGACTTTTCGCCGCTCCTTGAGCAGCTGAGCGCCGGAGACATGAGCCTCCTGGACGCGGCGGCCCTGCTCGACAGGGCCCGGCAGCAGAACAGAGCCCGCCTGGCCGGCATGCCGTATGACCGCGGCCTGCGGTCGTTGTTCCTGGGTTCCCTGCTGGTGGTGAACGCCCAGTACGTGCCGGTCAGAAACACCTTCAATATGATGGCCGGCATGCTGATGCCCGATTTTTATGACGATTCCTCCCGGGAGACCATCCTGGCCACCGTGGGGCAGACCATCGCGCATGAGATGTCCCACGGCTTTGACACCTTCGGCTCGCAGTATGACGCCGAGGGCGCCTTCGTCAGCGTGCTCACTCAGGAGGATCAGGCGGTATTCGCCCAGAGGGCCCAGAGGATCGTGGAGGACCTGGACCGCGTCGAGCTGGCGGAAGGGGTGAGGCTGAACGGTGAGCTGGTGATCAATGAGGTGGCGGCGGATCTCCTGGGGCTCAGGCTCGTCCTGGACCTCGCCCAAAGGGCCGAGGGTTTCGACTATGACCTGTTCTTCCGCACCCTGGGCCGCAAATTCTACCGCTACAGCATGAGCCGTGAGGCCCTGATGAGCGATTACGAGCACAATCCCCATCCTGCTCCCTACCTCCGGGGCGACTGGTTCTTCCCACTGATGGATGAGTTTTACACGGCCTATCCTCAGGTGAAGGAAGGCTGCGGCATGTATGTGCCGCCGGAGGAGCGTTTGAGCCTCTGGTGAGGCACCGCGCATGGGGATCCCTGCCGCCCGCGGCGCCGCCGGGGCAGGCCGGATATCGATAAAGGAGGAAAACGATATGCTGCACGAGGTGAGTTTCGGATCATTCAACGAACGGGATACGGTCTATGGATGGGTGTATGCGCCCGCCTGCGAGCCCAGGGGCATCATCCAGCTGGTCCACGGTTTCGGTGAGCATTCCCGGCGCTATCTCCACATGATCGTGGCTTTCATGGATGCCGGGTTCATCGTGGCGGCGGACGATCACGTGGGTCACGGCAAGACCGCCGTGGAGAACGGCACCTGGGGGGACTGGGGCCGCAAGGGCGCCCACACCATGACGGAGGACGAGCACAAACTGACGGAACTGGTGAAGGGGATGTATCCCGGGCTGCCGGTCTTCATGTTCGGCCACAGCATGGGCTCCTTCATCGCCCGGGACTATATCGCCCGATACGGGGATGAGCTCGCGGGCGTGACCCTGTGCGGCACCTGCGGCGAGCTGCCGACCCTGCGGGAAACGATGGACGCGATCCGCGCGGCCGTCGACGCCGGCAAGGGCGATGAGAGCGATCCCAAGTTCACCGGGATGCTCTTCGGGTTCATGTTCGCCCGGATCGGGGAGCCGGTGCGGCTGGGGAACGAGTGGATCTGTCACGACAAATGGGTGCAGCAGGACCACGCGGCCGATCCCTTCGACGCTTTCACCAGGCCCACCAACAACCGCTCCATGCTGTATTTCTGCGAGATGATGGACTGCATCCAGGGCACTGAGTGGGCGCAGAAGGTGCCAAAGAGCCTGCCGGTGTACGATATCGGCGGGGATCAGGATCCGGTGGGCAGCTGGGGCGAAGGCGTGTATCATACCAGCAATCTTCTGGCGGCCACCGGCCACACCGTGATCACGAAGCTCTATTCCGGCTACCGCCACGAGATCCATAATTACGATGATATCAAGCGGGACGTGGAAAAGGGCATCATCGATTTCTTCAACGGCTGCCTTGAAAAGTGAGCGCGGTCCGTAAGAAACGTGCCGGTATGACGGGAGGGGATGACCCATGATGAAAACGCTGTTCGCGTTTTTGATATCTGCGATCATCGCCCTGGGCGCATGCGCTTGCCCGGCGGAGGAAAAAGCGGAAGCGGTGCGGCACGCGGAGGTCTCGGTGCACGACCCCTCCGTGATCCGGGCGGAGGACGGGAAGTTCTATATCTTCGGGAGCCACATGGCCGCCGCCGTGAGCGATGACCTGATCAGCTGGAAGCTCATCAGCCGGGACGCCCACGCCGGCTGCACACTGGTGGAAAACGTGCGGGAGCAGATGAAGGAGGCCCTCACCTGGGCCCACACGGATACCTTCTGGGCGCCGGACGTGCACCGGCTCAAGGACGGGCGCTATGCCATGTACTACTGCGCCTGTGAAGGATCCAGCCCCCTGTCCGCCTTAGGGCTCGCGATCGCCGATAAGCCCGAAGGGCCGTATGTCGATCAGGGCGTGTTCCTCAAAAGCGGCATGCCGGGATACAACGCCACGCTCTATCCCAACGTGGTGGACCCCTGCGTGTTCACGGACAAGCTCGGGGGATCGTGGATGGTGTACGGCAGCTATTCCGGAGGCATCTTCATCCTCAGGATGGATGACGGAACGGGCCTGCCCCTGGAGGGACAGGGCTACGGCAAGAGGCTGCTGGGGAAGAATCACGCCCGCATCGAGGGCCCCTATATCCTCTACAGCCCGGAGACGGACTATTACTACCTGTTCCTCTCCTTCGGGGGGCTGGAGGCGGATGGCGGCTACAATATCCGCGTGTGCCGCTCCCGCGAGCCCGATGGGCCCTACGAGGACAGCATGGGCCGGGACATGACCCAATGCGGCGGCATGCCCGGCACCTTCTTCCACGACCCGGACTACGAGCCCTACGGCGTCAAGCTGATGGGCGGATACCGGTTCGACCCGGCGGAGAGCGATGTGAGGAAAGGCGCCGAGACGCTCCTGTCCCCGGGCCACAACAGCGCTTTTTACGAACCGGAGACGGGGCGGACCTTCATCATCTTCCACACCCGTTACGCGTCAAGGGGGGACTACCACTCCGTGCGGGTGCACCTGGCGCGCTTCAATGAGGACCTCTGGCCGGTCATGTCCCCGGTGAGGTACTCGGGCGAGAGCGGGGAAGCGCCGGAAGTATCCGCCCGTCCCGGGAAGTACAAGGTGCTGTTCCATGAGCACGACATCAACAGGGCCGCGCACGTGTCGGTGACGGCGGTCCTTCGGGCGGACGGCAGCGTGGACGGCGCCGTTTCCGGTGCCTGGGAAAGCGATCAGGGCGGCACGGCGCGCTTTGTCTTCAACGGCGATACTTATAAGGGCGTGTTCATCCGGGGGTATGACGAGGCCCAGGGCGCCTT
>CADCQZ010000350.1 GCA_902803675.1 uncultured Eubacteriales bacterium | reverse complement strand
GGACGAATTGACGGACGAGCTCTTCCGGTCCATCCTGTCATTGAAGGATGTGGACGAGTGCTATGAGTATTTCGAGGATCTGTGCACAGTCAAGGAGATCCGGGACATGGGGCAGCGCCTGTGCATCGCCCGGATGCTGGATCGGGGCAGTTCCTATCTGCAGGCGGCGGATGCCGTGGGGGCCAGTTCGTCCACCGTGGGGCGGGTGAAACGGTGCCTGGATTACGGCAGCGGCGGCTACCGGAAGATCCTTGACAGGCTGGAGGACAGGGATGATGAAGGAATATGAAGCGGTCCTGGACCGGCAGGAGACCGTCAGCGCGCGCCTCAGGCACCTGTATTCGTCCTGGGGCTTCAGGCCGTACAAGATCAGCCGCTGCGAGGAATACGACCTGTATATGCGCTATAAGAGCTTCCTGAAGGATGAAAGGATCCTGACCTTTACGGATACGGACGGCAAATTGATGGCCCTCAAGCCGGATATCACCCTCTCCGTGGTCAAGAACTGCCGGGAGGAGGACTATCCCTTAAGGGTCTGCTATCTGGAGAGCGTGTTCCGGGTGCCCCAGGGGGCCATGGGCTTCCGTGAGATCTTACAGACCGGGGTGGAAGCCATCGGCCGCCTGGAGGAGTGGGATCACTGTGAGGTCCTGCTGCTGGCGGCCCTGAGCCTGAGGATGATCAGCCCGGGAGCCTGGCGGCTGGACGTGTCCGACCAGGGGATCCTCTCGGAACTCATGAAGGCGGAGGGCCTCCCGGAGGACGCGGGCAGGGATCTGCTCCCGCTGATCGGTGCCAAGAACCGGCACGGTGTCCTGGAGGAGTGCGGCCGCCTCAGCGTGTCCGCCGCGTTCAGGGATCAGGTGACTGCCCTGATGGCCCTGTCCGGTCCCTTGAGCGAGGCGGCGGAGCGGGCCATGGCCCTGCCCCTGCCCGCTCCCTGCCTTGAAAAACTCGCCGCTCTCAAGCAGATGGGCCTGGCGGCGGAAGCTCTGGGCCTTAAAAGCGTGTGCCTGGATTTTTCCGTGGTCAACGACATGAGCTATTATAACGGGCTGGCGTTTTCGGGCTTTGTGGAAGGGGTCTTCGTTTCGGTGCTGTCCGGCGGGCGGTATGATCCCGTGCTTAGGCGTATGGGCAAGTCCGGGTCCGCTGTGGGTTTCGCGGTATATCTGGACCAGCTCAGCCGGCTCTTCCCGGAGGAAAGCCTTCCTTTCGCGGCTCCGGGAAAACCGGAGGGCGCCACCCTCGCCGAGATGGCCCTGAACCGCGCGGAAGGGGGAGTCGGGAAATGAAGTGGCTGAACGTGGCCCTGCCCAAGGGACGCCTGGGGGATCAGGTCTACAGGACCCTGGCGCGAAGCGGATATTCCTGTCCCGGCGGCCCGGGGGAGGATAGGCGGCTGATCCTGGAAAATCCGGAGGCCGCCGTCAGGTACTACCTGGTCAAGCCGTCGGATGTGGCGGTCTATGTGGAACGGGGCGCGGCGGATGCCGGCATCGTGGGCCGGGACGTGCTCCTGGAAACGGAACCGGACGTGTACGAGATGGCGGATCTTAAGATGGGCGTGTGCCGCATGTGCGTGGCGGGCCGGCCCGATTTCAGGGACGATCACGTACGCCCCCTCCGGGTAGCCACCAAGTATCCCCGGATCACGAGGCGGTACTACTCCGGACGGGGGCGGCAGATCGAGCTGATCAAGCTGAACGGTTCCATCGAGCTGGCGCCGCTGGTCGACCTGGCGGACGTGATCGTGGACATCGTGGAGACGGGGACCACACTTAAGGAAAACGGTCTCGCCGTTCTGGAAACGGTGCTTCCCGTCAGCGCCCGCTTTATCGCCAACAAGGCGTCCATGAAGTTCAAGGAGCAGGAGATCCTGGCCATGTGCCGGGCACTGCAGGAAGGGATAGAGACATGAAGATCGAGAGACTTTCCGATATCGACCGAAAGAGCCTTTTTAACCGGTACACCGCTTCCGCGGACGTGAGCGGCACGGTGGCCGGCATCATCAGTGACGTGATGGAAAACGGGGATGAGGCTGTCCTCCGTTATACCAGGCGCTTCGACGGGGCGGATCTTCAGACCCCGGAGGTGCCCGCCCGGGAGATCGACGAGGCGGCGGATAAACTGGACCCGAAGCTCAGAGCCGCGATGGAAAAAGCGGCGGAGAATATCCGGGCCTATCACACGGCCCAGAAGCGCGCCGGATTCACCCTCCCGGGGAAGTTCGGCTCCTTTACCGGCCAGATCGTCACGCCCATCGAGCGGGTGGGCCTGTACATCCCCGGCGGCACCGCTGCCTATCCTTCCTCCGTATTCATGAACGCCATCCCGGCGAAGATCGCGGGCTGTTCCTTCATAGCCATGGTGTCGCCCCCGGGCCGTGACGGCCGGATCGCCGCTCCCATCCTGGCTGCGGCCCGGATGGCGGGTGTGGACAGGGTGTACCGCTGCGGCGGCGCCCAGGCCATCGCGGCTCTGGCCTACGGCACGGGTTCGATCCCCCGGGTGGACAAGATCGTGGGCCCCGGCAACGCCTATGTGGCGGAGGCCAAGCGCCAGGTGTTCGGCCGGGTGGCCATCGACATGATCGCCGGCCCCAGTGAGATCCTGGTGCTCTCCGACGGGGAGAGCGATCCCGAATGGGTGGCGGCGGATCTTCTCAGCCAGGCGGAGCACGACAAAATGGCCTCGGCGGTGCTGGTGACCACCTCCATGGATCATGCCCTGGCGGTGGAAAAAGAGCTGGAACGCCAGCTGAAGGTGCTGCCCCGGGAAGCGATCGCCCGCGCATCTTTGGAAAACAACGGCCGGATCATCGTTACGGAAGATCTCGCCGAGGCGGTGGAAGCGGCCAATGACCTGGCGCCGGAGCACCTGGAACTGTGCGTGGCGGAGCCGGAGAAACTGCTGCCCCTGGTGAAAAACGCGGGTTCGGTCTTCATGGGCCGGTACTGCCCCGAGTCCCTGGGGGACTATCTGGCGGGCCCGAACCACATCCTGCCCACCGGCGGGACGGCCCGGTTCTCCAGCGCCCTGGGGGTGGATGATTTCGTGAAAAAGATCCAGTTCACCTGTTACACAGCGGAAGCGCTGGATCAGGTGGCGGAGGATATCGGCGTGTTCGCCAGGGCGGAGGGGCTGGAAGCCCACGCCCGGGCTGCTCTGATCCGGGGAGGCCGAAAGTGAGCCGCTATCTGGCGGGGCGTCTGAGGGGGCTGACGCCCTATGTGCCGGGGGAGAGGACCGACGCTTATCAGCTGCGGCTCAATTTCAACGAATCCCCCTATCCGCCCCTTGAGCAGGTGGAAGAAGCGGTGCGTGACGCCGCCCGGGGGCTCAACCGCTACGCGGACCCGGACTGCACGCTCTTAAGGGAAGCCATCGGCCGGGTCAACGGCCTGCCCGGGGAATGCGTGCTGGCGGCCAACGGGCTGGACCAGGTGCTGTTCCTCAGCCTGCTGGCCTTCGCCGGGCCGGACAGGCCCATCCGGCTGCCGGATATCACCTACACCTACTATGACGATTTCATCGCCGTGCTGGGCATCCCCTGTGAACGGGTGCCCCTCAAAGAGGACTTTACCATCGATCCGGGGGATTATATGACGCCCGGCGTGATGCCGGTGATCGTGGATCCCAACGCGCCCACGGGGCTTTCCCTGCCTAGGGGCGCGGTGGAGGCGATCCTCAGGGCGGATCCAAACCGCCCGGTGATCATCGACGAGGCCTACGCGGGCTTCGGGGCGGAGAGCTCTCTGCCTTTGATCCGGGACTATCCCAACCTGATCATCGCCAGGACCCTGTCCAAGGGCGCGGCCCTGGCCGGCGCCCGGGTGGGCTATGCCCTGGGGCAGAAGGAGATCATCTCCGAACTGGCCTCCGCCCGCAGCATGACGGACCTGTACGGCGTGTCCGCCATGGGGCAGGCGGCAGGCATCGCCGCCCTGGAGAACTGGGACCTCATCACGGCATCCTGTCAAAGGATCGCCGCCGAGAGGGACCGCACGGCTGAGCGGCTCCGCGCGCTCCACTGTAAAGTGCTCCCGTCCCTGACCAATTTCCTCTTCGTCAGGCCGCCGGTCCCGGCGGGCAGGGTGTTTGAGGCCCTGAAGGCGCGGGGCGTGCTGGTGCGGCACTGGGATCAGCCCCGGGTGCGGGACTATCTGAGAGTCAGCGTGGGCACGGGTGAGGAGATGGACCGTTTCATCGCGATACTTTCGGAGATACTGGAGGATGCGTTATGAGAGAAAAGACCGTCAGCCG
>CADCQZ010000349.1 GCA_902803675.1 uncultured Eubacteriales bacterium | reverse complement strand
GCGGACACGGAGAGCAGGCAAAGGCTCCTGCGCTCCCTGATGAATGTCCGCATGCCCCGCCCCATGGCAAAGGACATCCTGCTGGTCCAGGACGAATACCTGAAGGAGCGGGCGGAGGAGCGAGGGATCGTGCCCCTTGCTCGGATCCCTTCGATCGCGGAGAGTCTCGGCAGCAAACGGCCTTTTGCGGACACGCTGTCTCTGTGGCAGGGCGACATCACCTGCCTTGCCGTGGACGCGATCGTAAACGCCGCCAACTCTCAGATGCTGGGCTGCTTCCAACCCTGCCACAGCTGCATCGACAACTGCATCCACAGCTATGCGGGGATCCAGCTGCGCGCCGAATGTCACCGGCAGATGCAGGTGCTGCGTTCCCGATACGGCCGGGAGTATGAGCAGCCCACCGCGGTGCCGATGCTGACGGACGGCTACAATCTCCCCGCGAAGAAGGTCGTGCATATCGTCGGGCCGATCGTGTATGACGGCCTGACGCCGAAGCTGGAGAGCGATCTGGCTGACTGTTACCGCAACACGCTTGACCTGTGCGCGGAAAACGGTCTGCGCAGCGTGGCTTTCTGCAGCATCTCCACCGGCGTATTCCGCTTCCCGAAAGAGCGGGCGGCCGAGATCGCGGTCCGGACCGTGACGGATTGGCTCGCCGCCCATCCCGGCAGGATGGATCGGGTCATTTTCAACGTATTCAGCGACAGGGACAGGTGCAATTATGAACAGAAGCTTCGATAACAGACCGAACGGGTATTCCGATTCCATCCGCAAGGGCCTTTCCGCCGTGCGCGGCTTTGGGTATTCTCTGTGCGAGGGAACGGGAAGCAGGGAAGAGAACATCTCCCGCCTCCGGGAGGAGCTGAAAACCGCCGACGCCCTTGTGGTCGGCGCCGGCGCGGGTCTCTCCACGGCTGCCGGGCTGAGCTACAGCGGCGCGCGCTTCGAGATGGTTTTCTTCGATTTCAAGGAGCGTTTCGGCATCACGGACATGTATTCCGGCGGTTTCTATCCCTTCCCGGACAACGAGACCCGCTGGGCCTGGTGGGCGCGGCACATCTACTTCAACCGCTATATCGATCCACCAAAGCCGGTTTATACCAATCTGCTGGCTCTGGTGAAAGACAAGGACTATTTCGTTATCACGACCAATGTGGACCATCAGTTTCAGCGCGCGGGCTTTGACAAGTCCCGTCTGTTTTACACTCAGGGCGATTACGGCCTCTTCCAGGATGCGCAGGGACGCGGCGGCCGGACCTGGGACAATGAGGACTGGACGATGCTTGCCATGGAAGCCCAGGGCTTCCTGCGGGACGAAAACGGCGTCTTTCAGGTGCCGGCGGATCAGAAGCTCTCCTTGCGTCTGCCCCACGAGCTGATCCCGACCGGCCCGGAAACCGGGCGGGCTGTCGCGATGAACCTGCGCGCGGACGACAGCTTTGTGGAGGACGCGGGATGGCACGCCGCCTCGGCAAACTATGCGGCCTTCCTGAAAGCACACGAGGGACAGCATGTACTGTTCCTGGAGCTGGGCGTCGGCGGCAACACGCCGGTCATCATCAAATACCCCTTCTGGGCCATGGCGGCGGAAAATCCCAGGGCCGTCTACGCCTGTCTCAACCGCAGCAAGGCCGTCTGCCCGCGGGTGATCGAAGACCGCTCCCTCTGCATCGACGGCGACCTGGGAGAAGTTCTGGAGAGGCTCCGGTAACGCGCGGCAAAAGCTGTCAGGGGGTGATTTCCCGTGAATCGCGGAAAAGTGCAAAAGAAGCGCCTGTCACAGGCCATGCTGTTTATCGTTCTCTTCGGGATCGTCAGCCTCTTCTCCGATATGACCCACGAAGGCGCGTCCAGCATCCGCGGGGCCTATCTGTCCCTGCTGGGGGCCTCCGCCGGGGCCATCGGTTTCGTGTCCGGACTGGGCGAACTGATCGGCTACTCCATGCGCTACGTGTTCGGCCGGATCACCGACAAGACGAAGCAGTACTGGCCCATGGTGATCCTGGGCTATGTGCTGGACATCATCGC
>CADCQZ010000348.1 GCA_902803675.1 uncultured Eubacteriales bacterium | reverse complement strand
CCCGTCCGGATAATGGGCGGCGAACTGGGGCACCGCGTGGCTGGGGAAAGAGTTCCCCTCGATGAACCGGGGGCCGTCCGGGGTGAGCGCCACGTCCCAGGCCACGAAACGCACCTGGGGCACCTTGCGCATGGCCTCAAGGCACATGGCCTTGACTTCTTCCCAGTAGGGGATCTGGAAACCGACGATGGGCGTGCCCGTCATCGGGTGTTTCTCGAACACATTGCCCTGTTTGTCGGCCGCGACGGTCTTGAGCATGCCGGTATCCAGGTCCACCCTGGCCGCCATGCCTCCGCAGTCCACGTTATCCATCACCTTGCCGTTGCCGATGCGCACGAAGGCATAAACGATGCCCTCGGCCCGGTCCCCCAAAAGGGTGGCCACACGCACGGTGTTCACCGACGTGGGGCACAGGGAAGCCATGGCCGGATGCTGGACCACGATCTCTTCCAGGATCGCGTCTCCCCGGGCACGCAGCGAAGCGAAGAGGCCCGGATCCGAAGTCCACTGATCCTTCGTCAGCTTTTCGATCCCCTGGCCGCTGGAGCCCTCCAGAGGCTTGAAGAGCGCCGCTTCCCGGCCTTCCAGGAAGCGCCTGAAGTCCTTTTCGGTGCATTGATCGTCCATCCGGAGCCAGGCGCGGCCGATGTGATCGGCGAAAACGGTGTTGAACTCGGCCTTATCGTCGAAGAAATGCCAGTACGCCTTGTCGTTCATGGCCCGGACGATGTTGTTGGACACGCCCCGGGTGATGACGGTACGCCGCTGGGCGTCGTTGAGGCGGTACATCTGGGCGATCTTATAGTCCATATACCCCGCGTTGTAGCGCAGGGCGCAGGTGAGCATGTCCTTTAACAGCGCCGCCTCGGACATGTTCGCTTTCCCGCGCAGGGCGCGGGCCGTTTCCAGCATCCGGCCCCAGTCCATGCTCCGGGCGCGTTTGATCAAAAAAGCGAGATTGGCCATATCTACCTCTTACACATTGAAGCGGAACAGGGTCACATCCCCGTCCTGCATGACATATTCCTTGCCTTCGGAGCGCACCAGGCCCTTTTCCTTGCAGGCGTTGAGACTGCCCAGGGACTTGAGCGTCTCGAAGGGCACGATCTCGGCCCGGATGAATCCGCGCTCGAAATCCGTGTGGATCTTGCCCGCGGCCTGGGGCGCCCGGGTGCCCTTCACGATGGTCCAGGCCCGGCACTCGTCCTCGCCGGCGGTCAGGAAGGAGATCAGGCCCAGGAGACGATAGCAGGCCTTCACCAGCCGGTCCAGGCCGCTCTCGCCGATGCCCAGATCCTTGAGGAACTCCGTCTTTTCTTCCGGATCCATGGCGGCGATCTCCTCTTCGATCTGCGCGGAGATCACCAGCACCTCGGCTCCCTCCCGGGCGGCCGCTTCCTCCACCTGCCTGACCCGGGGATCATCCTCATCCCCGATGGCGTCCTCACCGATATTGGCGGCGTAGATCACGGGCTTGTCCGTTAAAAGGAACCAGCCTTTGATCTGGGCCCGCTCGTCATCATTTGCCGGGAACACCCGCGCCGGCAGGCCGCTCTCCAGGTGCTTGAGCAGGCGCTCAGCCAGGGCCGCCTCCAGAGCGTATTTCTTCTCCCCGGTCTTGATCAGCTTCTGCGCCTTGTCCATCCGGCGGGTCACGGTCTCCATATCCGCGAAGATCAGTTCCAGATTGATGGTCTCCATATCCCGGACCGGGTCCACACTGCCGTCCACATGGATGATGTTGTCGTCCTCGAAGCAGCGCACCACGTGTACGATGGCGTCCACCTCCCGGATATGGGAAAGGAACTTGTTGCCCAGGCCCTCGCCCCGGCTGGCGCCCTTCACCAGGCCCGCGATGTCCACGAACTCGATCATCGCCGGCGTCACCTTCCTGGGATGGTACATCTCAGCCAGCACGTTCAGTCTCTCATCCGGTACGGGGACCATGCCGGTATTGGGCTCTATGGTGCAGAAGGGGTAGTTGGCGGCCTGCGCCCCCGCCCCGGTGATCGCGTTGAACAAAGTGCTCTTGCCCACATTGGGAAGTCCTACCACGCCTAATTTCATCCGGTACACCTGCGCTTTCCGAAAAGTATTCATAGTATTATACAACGACACACCGCGGAAAACAAGCAGAAACGCCCCGGCGTCCGGGAGCGGCGCAGGCGGCGGACAGCATAAAAAAGAGAGGGACCTTAAGCCCCTCTCAAAGCACGCGGGATGATCCCGCAAGTCTCTGTCGTCAGATGTCCATCAGATCGCTGAAGGCTTTCAGCGCGCCGTCCGTCTCATGGGCCAGGACCCGCTTGGCCAGGACCTTGCCCAGCTGCACGCCCTCCTGGTCAAAGCTGTTGAGGTTCCACACGAATCCCTGATACATCACCTTGTTCTCGAAATGGGAGAGCAGGGCGCCCAGGGCCTCGGGAGTCAGGCACTCGCCGATGATGATGGAGGAAGGCCGGCCGCCGGCAAAGGACTTGTTGGGATCCGCGTCCTTCTTGCCGCAGGCGAAGGCCATGATCTGGGCCGCCACATTGGCGCAGAGCTTCTGCTGGCTGGTGCTGCCCTGGATGTCCACATCCATCCCGGCCTGGCTGCGGCGGAAGCCGACGAACTGCAGAGGCACGATGTCCGTGCCCTGATGGAGCAGCTGATAGAAGGAATGCTGACCGTTGGTGCCGGGCTCGCCGAAGATCACGGGACCGGTGGGATAGTTCACCGGCTCGCCGAAGCGGTTGACCGACTTGCCGTTGCTCTCCATGTCCAGCTGCTGCAGGTGGGCGGGGAAACGGCTGAGGGCCTGGGAGTAGGGCAGCACCGCCGTGGCGGGATAGCCCTGCACATTGCGCTCATAGACGCCGATCAGGGCGTCGAGCATGGCCGGGTTCTTCAGGATATCGCCCTCGGCGGCGAGGCGGTCTTCCTCCGCGGCGCCGTTGAGGAAACGCTCGAACACATCCGGGCCGAAGGCCAGGCTGAGCACCGCGCCGCCCACACAGGAGGTGGAGGAATAGCGCCCGCCGATATAGTCGTCCATAAAGAAGGCGGCCAGGTAGTCACTGCTCCGGGCCAGGGGGCTGGTCTCACTGGTGACAGCCACCATGTGGCGGGCCGGATCCAGGCCGGCGTTCCTCAGGGCGTCCTTCACAAAGGACTCGTTGGTCAGGGTCTCCAGCGTGGTACCGGACTTGGAGACCAGCACGAACAGGGAATGCGTCACGTCAATGGTCTTGAGCACGCTGGCTGCGTCGTCGGGGTCGACGTTGCTGATGAAGCGGGCGTTCATGCGGAACGCGCCGTTATGCTTCGCCCAGTTTTCCAGCGCGAGGTACATGGCGCGGGGGCCCAGGTCGCTCCCGCCGATGCCGATCTGCACGGCTGTGGTGAATTTTTCGCCCTGCGCGTTGGTGATTTTCCCGGCGTGGACGTCTCTTGCGAAAGCGGCGGCCTTTTCCTGTTCCCGAACATAGAATTCGCGCTTGTTGACGCCGTCCGCGATGACGTCTTTGCCCATCTG
>CADCQZ010000347.1 GCA_902803675.1 uncultured Eubacteriales bacterium | reverse complement strand
TGATGGGTACGTTGTTTTGTGTTTGTCGTTTGCGCCGTGCGCTGGCGGCGAAACGGATGCGCCGCCGGCCGCGCACGGACTTGTGCAACTGTCAATTACTTATTCTATCGCTGTTGCTTGTGTAACAGCTCCACATAAGATCCGATATTAAGCTTACTCGCGCTCCGTTCATGAGGCCTGAGCGTTCTTATGGCAGGCGCCGGCCATGGGGCAGCTGCCGCACTGGCAGCCGCAGGAGCTTTTGCCCGCCTTTTTGTCCCGGCGCAGCACCGTCACGATCCGCGCGACCAGGATCAAAAGCGCCAGGGTGATGAGCACAGTGCCCGCGTTTTCCGCGATCCAACGCATATCCTCACACTTTCTTCGTCAGCCTTGTGGCCTCACGATACCTGCGGAAGAAGAGCATGTACACCATGGCGGCAAGCACGATGAGGGCGGCGATGAGGCCGATCACGCTCACGTGCCCCGTGAACAGGCCGCCGAACTGGAAGATCATCAGGCTGACCGCGTAGGCGAAGCCGCACTGCCAGGCGATGGCGAACCAGGTCCATCCCGCGTTGTTCATCTCCCGCCGGATGGCGCCGATGGCCGCGAAGCAGGGAGCGCACAGCAGGTTGAACACCAGGAAGGAATAGGCAGCCACGCCGCTGAAGGAAGCGGCCAGGTTCGCGTAGGTCCGGGTGCCGCCGTAGAGGATGCCCATGGTGCCCACGATGTTCTCCTTGGCGATCAGGCCCGTGATGGAGGCCACCGTGGCCTGCCAGGTGCCAAAGCCCAGGGGCCTGAAGATCCAGGCGATGAGGCCGCCGAAGGCCGCCAGGATGGACTTGTCCAGCTCCTCTTCCTCCAGCATGCGGAACATACCGTCCGCGACGCCGAAGCGGCTCAGGAACCATATAAGGATGGTGGACAGAAGGATGATCGTGCCGGCCTTTTTGATGAAGCTCCAGCCCCGCTCCCACATGGAGCGCAGCACGTTCATCAGGGTGGGCCAGTGATAGGCGGGCAGCTCCATCACGAAGGGCGCGGGCTCGCCGGCGAAGCGCCGGGTCTTTTTCAGGATGATGCCGCTGATGATGATGGCCGCCATGCCGATGAAGTACGCGCTGGTGGCCACCCAGGCGGACTTGTGGAAGATGGCGCCGGCGATCATGGCGATGAAGGGCACCTTCGCGCTGCAGGGGATGAAGGTGGTGGTCATGATGGTCATGCGCCGGTCACGCTCGTTCTCGATGGTGCGGGAGGCCATGATGCCCGGCACGCCGCAGCCCACGCCGATCAGCATGGGGATGAAGGATTTGCCGCTCAGGCCGAATTTCCTGAAGATCCGGTCCAGCACGAAGGCGATGCGGGCCATGTAGCCGCAGCCCTCCAGGAAGGCCAGCAGGAAGAACAGCACCAGCATCTGGGGCACGAAGCCCAGCACGGCGCCCACGCCCGCCACGATGCCGTCCAGGATCAGGCCCTTGAGCCAGGGCGCGGCGTTCGCTTTGTCAAGGCCGCTCTCGATCAGGGCCGGGATGCCCGGCACCCAGGTGCCGTAGTTCGCGGGATCCGGGGCGCCGGGGTCCGGCTTGTATCCCTTCTCCGTGCTCAGGTACTCACCTATGGCCGCCTCCAGGTCCGCTTTCCCGGTATTCGGATGCTCCTCGGTCTCCAGGGTCTCCTCGTCCTGGGTGATGTAGGTCACTTCGGCGTCCTCCGGCACGGCCTCGAGCAGCGCTTTGAGGGAGCCCTCGGGATCCTCCGGATCCAGCGCCGCGCCGAACTTTTCCGAAAAGGCCGCGATGATCCTGTCCGTATCGCCGTAGCGCTCCACCGCCGCCTCATACTCCGCGGCTCCCCTGCCGAACAGGTGGTACCCGTCGCCGAACAGGCCGTCGTTGGCCCAGTCGGTGGCGGGGGCGCCCACGGCCACCATGGCGATCCAGTACACCAGGAACATGATCAGGGCGAAGATGGGCAGGCCCAGGATACGGTCGGTGACCACCTTGTCGATCCTGTCCGAGGTGCTCAGGGCCCCCGCGTTGTGCTTGCGGTAGCAGGAGCGGATCACGTCGGCGATGTACACGTACCGTTCATTGGTGATGATGCTCTCCGCGTCGTCGTCCAGCTCCTTTTCCGCCGCGGCGATGTCCGTTTCGATATGCTTCATGACATCCGGCGCGATCTTGAGCTGCTCGAGCACCTTGTCGTCCCGCTCGAACACCTTGATGGCGTACCAGCGCTGCTGCTCTTCCGGCAGGTCATGCAGCGCGGCCTCCTCGATATGGGCCAGGGCGTGTTCCACCGGGCCGGAAAAAGTGTGCTGGGGAACGGTCTTGGCGCCCCCGGCCGCCCGGATAGCCGCCTCGGCCGCTTCCGTGATGCCCGTGCCCTTGAGAGCGGAGATCTCCACCACGGCGCAGCCCAGCCGCTTTGACAAGTCCTGGGTGTTGAGCTTGTCGCCGTTCTTTTTCACCACGTCCATCATGTTGACGGCCGCCACCACCGGGATGCCCAGCTCCGTCAGCTGGGTGGTGAGGTACAGATTGCGCTCCAGATTGGTGCCGTCGATGATGTTGAGGATGGCGTCCGGCCTTTCGCCGATCAGGTAGTTCCGGGCCACCACTTCCTCCAGAGTGTACGGGGACAGGCTGTAGATGCCCGGCAGGTCGGTGATGATGACGCCGTCGTGCTTTTTGAGGCGGCCTTCCTTCTTTTCCACGGTCACGCCGGGCCAGTTGCCCACGAACTGGTTGGAGCCGGTCAGCGCGTTGAACAGCGTGGTCTTCCCGCAGTTGGGGTTGCCCGCCAGGGCGATACGGATATCCATCGTGATCTCCTCCTGTTTTACGCAGCTAATTAGTAATGACTAATATTGGAAGCGAAAAAATCACTCCACCTCGATGTTTTCGGCGTCCGCCTTGCGCAGCGAGAGCTCGTATCCCCGCACCGTGATCTCGATCGGGTCTCCCAGGGGCGCCACCTTGCGCACCGTGATCAAAACGCCCCGGGTGATGCCCATGTCCATGATGCGGCGCTTGACCGCGCCCTCGCCGTGGATCCTGACCACCTTCGCGCTGCCGCCCACCGGCACCTCACGCAGATTATTCATGCCCATACCTCCTCAGATCATGATCTTGCGGGCCATCTGCTCATCGATGGCCACGCGGGATTCCTTCACCTTCACGATCACGTTCCCGTTCATGGACGCTATGACCGTCGCCGAGCCGCCCACGGTGAAGCCCAGATTCTCCAGGTGCTTCTTCACCTCCGGCGTCCCGCCCACTTTACGGATCACGTTTTCCACGCCCGGGTCAGCGTAACACAGCGGCATCAAATTCGTCCCCCTCCCATCCGTGACGCGCTTTAAGAAAACACGTTAGTGTCAACTAACGTGAATATTATAGTTAGCGTTATCTAATCTGTCAAGCGGAAAAATCGCGCTTTTGTATTTTATCCCGCCGGGCCGCGCCCGAAAGGCTTATTTGATCTGGCTGAGGATGGCGGCGAAGGACTCGTCGGACAGGTCGTGCTCGATCTTGCAGGCGTCCTCCCGGGCGATCTCTTCCGGGACGCCCAGCTGCGTGAGGTACCGCGTCAGGGCCTTGTGCCGGTCATAGATCCGCCGGGCGATGGCGTAGCCCTTGTCCGTGAGGGAGATCATGCCGTCGTCCGCCATGGTGATGTATTTGTTCTCCCTGAGCTTCTTCATGGCGACGCTCACGGAGGGCTTGGTCACGTTCAGCCCGAGGGCGATATCCGTCGACCGCGCGTAGCCCTTATGCTCCAGCAGCATCAGGATCTGCTCCAGATAATCCTCCGCCGATTCACGAATGTCCACCGGGATCCCCCTTTAACAAATAATGGCTCTTGGATATGCCGTCGTTACCGCTATTATACCCGAAAGGCCGGATATTTCAAGGCCCCCGCGTCTGATCATGATCACATTCATCATCTGATCATCAAGAAAAATCAAGAAACATCCCCGAAGATCCATTGATCTGCAATGTTTTTCATCTTTTTCAGGATCAGCCGCTGAGAGGCCGGCGTCCCTTCCGCGCCGAATCGGCTGTTCATTTGGCCGGATCGATGGTATAATCAGGCAAAAGCAAGCCGCATCACGCCGTACCGGAGGTGCCGACGATGAGAGCCGGATCCAAGATCCTCGTTGCTGTCCTGGCCGCCGCGCTGATCCTTTCATCCTGCCCCGGGACCGCCCGGGGAGAAAGCCATGAGGAGGGAGAAAAGTTGACCGTCTATTTCCCCAACTGGAACATCCATGCCGATCCCCGGTGCCAGGTCAAAGACCTGCCGTGGGACAGGATCGACTGCGTGGACCACGCTTTCTGGAAAGTGGTCCCAAAGGACGGGGGATACGCCCTTGAGTCCACGGACCCGGAGGCGGACACAGATCCCGGAGACCCGAAGGCCCATTTCACCCAATACGAAGAGGCCCTGAAAAAGTATCCCGGCCGGAAGGTGCTGTTGAGCGTGGGCGGATGGACGGCCTGCGGATACTTTTCGGAGATGGCGCTCACGAAGGAGAGCCGGGCCTCCTTTATAATGAGCTGCCTTGAGGTGCTGGAGAGATATCCCTTCCTGAAGGGGCTGGATATCGACTGGGAGTATCCCAATGTCCCCCGCGCCGGCGGCGAGGGCGATGAGGGGAACCCGGTGAAGGGGGACGACAGGACCAACTACACCCTGTTTTTGAAGGAACTGCGGGAGGCGCTGGACTCAAAATTCGGGGCGGGAGAAAAGGAGCTGACCGTGTGCGCCGGCGGCACGGTGACCGTCCTGAGCGCGCAGGACTACGCCGCCCTGCACCCATACGTGGACCGGATCAACCTGATGACCTACGACCTGGCGGGCTCCTGGGACAAAGTAACGGGGCACCAGAGCGCCCTGTACGGAAGAGCCTGCGCGGATACTGCGGTGAAGTATCTGTTAAAGCAGGGCGTCCCGCCCGGAAAGATCGCCATCGGGTCCCCCCTGTACAGCCACGGCTGGAAGATGGAAAAGGCGGCCGAAGATCCCGTGGGCGTCCCGGCTTCCGGCCTGCCCGGGGGCGACAAACGGTACCATGAGCTCATGCCCCTGGAGCGCGCGGCCGTGCCGGAGGGCACGCCCGGATGGCATCGGGGGTACGATGAAAAAGCCGGGGCCGCTTACCTGTGGAACGACGACCCCGCCTCCCCCGACTTTCTCACTTTTTACACTTACGAGAGCGTTTTATCCCTGGACATAAAGCTCAGGTATATCCGGGACAACGGCCTGGGCGGCCTGATCGTGTGGCAGGCGCACGGGGACGCGATGGATGAGGACTGGCCCATGATCACCCGGATGCATGAGGGCCTGCGGAGGTAACAGCGAAACATGAAAAAGAGAACGAAGGCCCTCCCGGCCCTCTGCGCCCTCCTCGCATCCCTCATCCTCCCCGGGTTTTACAACGCCCTGAAAGTGGTCACCTATCCCGTGAGCGCGGAGGGCGTCCCGGGAAAAGTGCGCGCTGCCCTGATCACGGACCTGCACTCCTGCGCTTACGGGGAAGGCCAAAGGGAGCTCCTGGACGCCGTCGACGCGCAGAAGCCGGACCTGGTGCTTTTGGGCGGCGACATCTTCGACGACGACCTCAGGGACGACAACGCCCTCACCTTCCTGAAAAGCGTGAGCGGAAAATATCCCTGCGCGTATGTGACCGGGAACCACGAGTACTGGAGCGGGGAGGAAAAGTTCCGTGAGCGGATGAAAGCGCTGGAAGACCTGGGCATCCCGCGCCTGAGCGGCGGGAAGGCCGGCTTTGAGATCAACGGCACCCGCCTCACCGTGCTGGGTGTGGACGACCCGTATGCCTGGAAGGGACGGAAGGGCTTCACCGAATACGCCTCCGGCAGTTTCGAGGAGCAACTCCGTGAGGCGGCCGCCCTGAGAGAGGAGGGCGCCTTCACCATCCTTTTGACCCACCGGCCGGAAAAGCTGGACCTGTACGCGGCGTACGGCTTCGACCTGGTGCTCGCCGGCCACGCCCACGGCGGGCAGATCCGCGTCCCGGGCCTGATCAACGGGCTCTGGGCCCCGGATCAGGGAGCTTTCCCCGCCCTGGCCGGCGGAAGATACGAGCGGGACGGCACCGTGATGATCGTGAGCCGGGGCCTGGCCCGGGAGAGCACGTTCATCCCCCGGTTTTACGACCGCCCGGAACTGGTGATCGTGGACATCGGCGGCGCGGAGACAGAATAACGCGGGCGGCTCGGGGAGTTCCCCGGGATCCCAGGTGGATTTGAGCACATTTTTCGTCGCTTTTTCCCTTGCCATCAACGCCGCCGGAGGGTATCATAGGAAGGAAAGTGTTTTTGACCGGACCCGACCGATGATCCCGGTGTAACGGACAAAAAAATCAATAAAACAAAGGGAGGTCCCCATGCGCATCTACGCTTTTTCGGACGAAGCATCCTCTTTACTGGACGGGCAGATCGCGGCCCTGAAGCGCAACGGCCTTGACGGCACGGAGATCCGCGGGGTGGACGGGCAGAACGTGGCCGACATCTCGAAGGAGAAGGCCGCGGAAGTGATCAAAAAGCTGAAGGACAACGGCCTTGAGGTCTGGTCCGTCGGCTCCCCCATCGGCAAGATCCCCCTGGACGGCGGCGGTTTCGAGGAGCACCTGGACCGGCTCAAACACGTGCTGGAGATCGCCGATGTGCTCGAATGCCGCAACGTGAGGATGTTCTCCTTCTACATCCCGGAGGGCACGCCCTACGATGACTGCAGGGGCGAGGTGATCGACCGCCTGGGCCGGATGGCCGAGACCGCGAAAGGCACGGGCATCAAGCTGTGCCACGAGAACGAGAAGGGCATCTACGGCGACATGGCCGACCGGTGCCTTGAGATCCTTGAGGCGGTGCCGGATCTGACTTGCGTGTTCGATCCCGCCAACTTCATCCAGTGCGGCCAGGATGTGAAAAAAGCCTGGGAGACGCTGGGGGACCGGGTCTATTACATGCACATCAAGGACGCCCTGGCCGACGGCACCGTGGTGCCCGCGGGAAAAGGCGTGGGGCACCTGAAGGAGATCGTGACGGACTACCTTTCCCGGGGCGGCGGGGCCCTCACCCTGGAGCCCCATCTGAAGGTGTTCGACGGGCTGAAGGCGCTGGAGCGGGATCAGAAGACCCAGATCCCGAAGAACGCCTGGCCCACCGCCGACGCGGCTTTCGACGCCGCCTGCGAAGCGCTCAAAGCGCTGCTTTGACATGAAGGAGGACTTGAACGATGAGAAAGATCCATCTGGGCATCATCGGGGCGGGCAATATCGGCAGCGCCCACATAAGCAACGTGCTCGCCGGGCTGTGCCCCGAGATCGAGATCACCGCGGCGGCGGACCGGAGGGAGTCCCGGCGGGCGTGGATCCGGGAAAAGCTGCCGGACAAACGGATCTATAACGAGGGCAGCGACCTGATCGCGGACGGGCAGTGCGAGGCCGTGATGATCTGCGTGCCCCACTACCAGCACCCGGGCCTGGCCATCGACGCGATGCGGCACGGGCTGCACGTGCTGGTGGAAAAGCCGGCGGGGGTGTATACCCTCCAGGTGCGGGAGATGAACGCGGAGGCGGACAAACATCCGGAGCTCACCTTCGCCATGATGTTCAACCAGAGGACCAACTGCGTGTACCGCAAGCTCAAGCAGATGATCGACGGCGGCGAGCTCGGCGCCCTCAAGCGGGTGAGCTGGCTGATCACCGACTGGTACCGCACCCAGATGTACTACGACTCCGGCGCCTGGCGCGCCACCTGGTCCGGCGAGGGCGGCGGCGTGCTGCTGAACCAGTGCCCCCATCAGCTGGACCTGCTCCAGTGGCTCTGCGGCCTGCCC
>CADCQZ010000346.1 GCA_902803675.1 uncultured Eubacteriales bacterium | reverse complement strand
ACCGGCCGCGCACGGACTTGTGCAACAGTTAATTCCGGTATTTTTATAACCTTACTGTTTTATATCCTCTCTCTTATCCTTTTTTCGTTCTCCCTGGTTCGCTTTCCAACCATATGTTTCCGTTTCTTATTATTTTGGGGCTGTTGCTTGTGCAACAGCCCCTTCTGTCTGGCAGTGTAGCCGGGCGGCCTATTCCACGGCGCGTATGCTGCCGAAGGGGAAGAGCACGAACCGCACGTGGCCCATGATCATGTCCCGGGTGATGGGGCCCTGGGCGCGGGAGTCGTTGGAGTTGTTCCGGTGATCGCCCATGACGAAATAATATCCCTCCGGGACGGTGTAGGGCCCGAAATCGCTGTGCTGCCGGTAGTCATCGGTGATGTACGGCTCCTCATAACGGACGGCATTCACATACAGATACCCGTCCTTCAATTCCACGGTGTCCCCGGGAAGGCCCACCACGCGCTTGACGAAATTGGTGTCCCCCCGGTGGGGATAGCGGCAGATCACCACGTCGAACCGTTTCGGATCGCCGCCCACGGTGAAGCGGGGGGCGTTCTCCTTGGCCTCGGCGTCCTGCCAGGGCCAGAAGAGCCAGTTGGATCCGCAGTCGAATTTGGTGGTGAACACGATCTCGCCGTCCTCGAGGGTGTGCTCCATGGACCGGCCGTCCACCCGCACGGGCTGGAAAATGAAGGTGCGGATGGCCATGGCGATGACCACCGCCGAGAGGAGCGTCAGCACCCAGGAGAGGATCTCCCGGCCGAGGGGCTTTTTCTGTTTTTCTTTTTTCATGGAATGAGACCTTCCTTTCATCATATCATCATCAGGGACTGGGCCGCGCCGGCGGCGGGCAGGAGGGCCGTCAGCAGGCCGAAGGACACGGCCACCGCCCACTTAAGGGCCGCGGACCGGTCCGGGAGCCGGGCCGCCGCCAGATCCAGGGCGCTGATCTCACCGGCCCGGCGGAGCACTTTTTCCAGATAGTCATCACGCATCGGTAAGAGACCCCTTTCTGAGCCGGCGGCGGATCCGGTGGAGCCGCACCCGCACCTGCACGGCGGTCATGCCTGTTTCGGCGGCGAGCTGCTTTGAGGTGAGCCCGTCCAGGGCGGAACCCAGAAGCAGGCGCCGGTCCTGTTCGTTGAGGGAAGCCAGGAGGTGGATCCGCTCGAGATGATCCGACCGGGCGATGAATTCCGCCTCCGCGGAGGGCACGGGGATCTCGGGCAGCTCTCCCTGAGGGAGGGGAGACCGTGAGGCGCGGCGCATCTCGTCGACGCACACCCGCCGCACCACCGTGAACAGGTAATTCTCGATGGGCCGGTCCGGGTCCAGCCCCGCGCGGGCGGCCCAGATCCGGGCAAAGGCTTCCTGCACCGCGTCCTCCGCCGCCTGGGGCGACCGGAGGATCGCCCGGGCGTATTTTTCCGCCCGCGGCCTGTAAAGCCCGATCAGTGTTTCCAGCGCCTGTGTGTCCCCGGCCCTGACGGCCGCGGCGAGGTTCGTATCCCGGTCCACTGTGGATCCTCCGCCTCCTTACACAGGGATATACGCCTGAAATGCCGGACTGTTACGCCCCGGCGCCGGCGGGAAAAAGAAAATTCGGTGAACGCGCGCCGGGACACCTCCCCATCATACGCCGGAAAGGGCGAAGGAGCAAGGGAAAATGCGCCGGAGGAGCTAAAGGCGCCTCAGGCGCAATGAAGTCGCCCTGGCGGGCTAATGAAGACGCTTCGCTAATGAAGACGCCCAGGCGCCTCTTGGCGGGGCTGTGGCCATGACCATGGCCCATGGCCAATGAAGCCGCCCATAGCCAGGCACAATGCCTGGGCTATGTGCTAATGAAGACGCTTCGCTAATGAAGACGCCCGGAACGCAAGCCAAGGCTTGGTCTGGGCTAATGAAGTCGCTGCGCTAATGAAGCCGCCCAGCGCCCCTTGGCGGGGCCCTGGGCTAATGAAGACGCCCTGACGGGCTAATGAAGAAACTGGATATGGTT
>CADCQZ010000345.1 GCA_902803675.1 uncultured Eubacteriales bacterium | reverse complement strand
GCGTATTTCACGAAGTCCCACACGATCAGGAAGTAGTCGTCAAAGCCCATGTCATGGATCACTTTGAGCTCGTATTTCAACCGCTCGTTCGCGGCCTCGTCATCGGCGCGGTATCTTTGGGCGAAGCCTTCATGGCACAGACGCCGCAGCATGTTTTCGGCGGTGCCGTCCTCTTTGGGCACGGCGAAGGCGGGCAGGTAACGTTTGGTGAAGTCGAAATCCACGTGGCAGCGGTGGGCGATGGCGTGGGCCATCTCCACCGCTTCGGGCTGCTCCGGGAAGAGCCTGAGCATTTCTTCTTCACTCTTCACGTAGAGCTCCCGCGTCTCCATGCGCATGCGGTTCTCGTCATCCAGGGTCTTGCCGGTCTGGATGCACATGAGCACTTCCTGGGCATCGGCGTCCTCGCGCCTGAGGTAATGGCAGTCGTTGGTGGCCACGGTGGGTATGCCGGTGCGCCGGGATATCTCGATGAGGCCCGGTAGCACGTTCTTCTCATCCGGCAGGCCGTGATCCATCAGTTCGATGTAGAAATGGTCCCGGCCCATGATCCTCTCCATGTTCCGGGCGTATTCCTCCGCGGCGTCCAGATCGTTCCTGAGCAGGAGCTTGTTCAGGTCACCACTCAGGCAGGCGCTCAGGGCGATGAGCCCCTCGTGGTGTTTTTCCAGCAGAGCGTAATCGATCCGCGGCTTATAATAGAATCCCTCGGTGAAGGCCAGGGAGTCCAGGAGCATCAGGTTCCTGTAACCGGTCTGGTTCTCGCACAGCAGGATCAGGTGAGCGATGTCCCTGTTGAGCACGCTGCGGTCGAACCGGTCCCTGCACACGTACATCTCACATCCGATGACCGGATGGATGCCTTCCTTTTTGCAGGCGGTATAGAAGTCCACCGCGCCGTACATCACGCCGTGATCCGTGACGGCGCAGGCGTCCATGCCCAGGTCCTTGATGATCTTCGGCAGGGCCTTGATGCGGCAGGCGCCGTCCAATAAGGAGTATTCCGTATGCAGATGCAGGTGGGCGAATGCCATAGTGCCTCCTTGACAGAAAAAGGCTGCCGGTCAGTCCTCTTCCGGCAGCCAGGTGGCGCAGAACCGATAGATGAACCAGTCCTTCTGGTGGATCGTGTACTGGTAGATGTCCCGTTCGGTCCATTCATCCTCGGGAAGGGCCGAGTAATTGTGCTGATCGGTATTGGTGCTGTCATACAGATAGCAGTACCGCTTGATCCGGCTGGACACATTGCCCTCGACGGTCCTGATCACGTAAGTGCCGTCCTCTCTGTCGGTCACGTCGGTGATCATGCCCACGTGGATGGTGTCATAGCGTTTGCGCTGCCCGTAGATGACCAGGTAGCCCGGCCGGGGGACTTCGCTCAGGCGCTCCATCTTGGTATAGCCCTTGAGGATCTTGCCCACGCCCGCCGCGAACACGGCATAGGGGACACCGCCTTCGTGGGGATAGGATTCGTTGTAGTCATCCATCGGCACGCCGGCTTTGTCCAGGCAGTAGCCCACAAAGCCGCCGCACCAGCCGAAATGGCAGCCGGCCCCTTTGCCGCAGTACCAGATCGTGTACTTGTTCCTGTCGGTAAAGGTCTTGCCCAGGTTCTCTTCCCATTCCCCCAGGGCCAGGTCGATGGCGGCGCGGATGAGGTGGGGCAGGGCGTTTTCGTCCACGGTGACGTCATAGTACGTCTCCAGGCCTTCCGCGTCGGTGCATACGATCGTGGCGAAGCCTTCGTTGCGCGCCGTGATGGCGTCACCTGCCACCTGCGCCACTTCCGGGGCGTCGCTGGTCCAGGAAACGGGCGTTTCGGGCAGCGTGAACGTGTCTCCCGGCCGCAGCGCCAGGGGCTTGTTGGGGTAAGCGAAGAAATCGTCTCCCGCTTCCTCCTCGCAAAGAGCGCACAGGGGAAGGAGACACAGGCACATCAGCAGGGCAGTGACGCGTTTAATCAGTTTCATGCTCTTCCTCCCAGTCAGGCATGTGCTTCAGGCCCCGGGGCAGCTCCACTTTTTTGATGGTGCCCCGCATGGTCCTGACGCTGTCGAGCAGGACTCCGAATATCAGGCTGATGATCATGGAAAGGTAATAGGTGAAGAAACGCCATACCAGCAGAGCGCCCAGGATCTTTCCCGCCGGAAATATGCGGCTGAAGATCAGGTAAAAGCCGCCCTCCTGGCTGCCGGAAGCGCCGGGCGTCGGCGTGAAGGATACCCCGATATACAGCAGGAACTGCAGCGTTACGATCTGAAGGTAGCTGTATTCGGTCACGCCCAGGGCCAGGGTCACGAAATAGACGATGCTCATCAGCCCCATCACCTGCACGCAGGATACGAGAAAAATGCAAAACAGTCGCCGGGGCTGATGGGTCATCATGTCCACGCTGGTGTGGAAGTCGTTTAGTGCCTTGTCCAGGCGCCGTGTGGTCTTGTCAAGGTCCTTGACCAGACGTATCTTCTGCCCGAAACGGATAAAAAACATCAGCGTGTTCCGAACCATGGTCCGGTTGATCGCCAGCAGCACCACGCCGGCCACTCCCAGGCTGTTGATGAAATATCCCAGATAGATCAGCCAGCGGACGGCGCCGATGTGCTCGAAGCTGAAGTCCCAGTTCATGATCCACAGGACCGTGCCCAGGATCAGAAGCGCGCATTGAAAACAGAAAAACTTGACGGCCAGGGCCGATGTGGTATACCCGGAGGGAACGCCCCGCTTTTTCAGGGTGATCACCTGCAGGGGCTGTCCGCCGGTGGAACCGGGGGTCACGTTGGAATAAAACAGGCCGATCAGCGTCACCAGCACACAGGTGCCCATGCGGACGCGCAGGTCCTGGTAGCGAAAGAACATATAGGTGGTCATGGCTTCGAAAAAAACGAATACACAGAAGGAGACCACCGCCAGGGCCAGGTATCCGGGATCGGCGCTGATCATGGTGCGCCACGCGTCGTCTATATCGCCGTTCGCGGCGCCGATGATCAGCACCGCTCCGATCGTTCCCACGATCAGGAGGGCGTTGAGCAGATTGCTTCTGGTTTTCTTGCTCATCTTCTTCAAGTCGGATTTCCTCTTTGCCGGGATTTAACAGGCCGCCGGCCGCGTCAGCCGTATGCGAGCCTTAATAATCATTCTACCATAAATCGCGTGAACTGAAAACGGCAAATTTGTCCCGTCAGCCCTTAAGACCGGAATTGCCACAGGGCGCGGGATTATGGTATAATCATGCCGATAAAACCGTAAGGAGGTCTATGACATGCTGGAGTACAGGTATGATACGCAGCTTTTGATCGAAGGCACCGGCCTTGATGAGGATGTGATCAGGGATCATTTCACGAACTGCTTCAAGGGCGACTGCCTTCTGGCGGTGGGGGATGACGAGCTCATCAAGATACACTACCACACCAATGAGCCCTGGAAGGTCCTGGAGTACTGCGCTTCTCTGGGAGAGATCCACGATATCGTCGTAGAGGATATGGATCGTCAGTCCAGAGGCCTTCAGGGCTGAACCGCTTTTCCGGTGACGCCGTCCTTTTCCGTGCCCGTGATGAGGACGGTCACGATGTCCCCTTCCTTCGCGTCTTCCGCACCGGTGACGGCACAATGGACGTATTCCCTCGTGTAGCCTTCACCGGTGCCGGGAGCGCTCTTTTTTTCAAGCAGCACTTCTTTGATCTTTCCCACGGTGCCGGCGTGATACTCCGCCGCGCAGGTCTTTCCCAGGGCGATCAGCTTGCGCACCCGCTCCTCGCGCCTGGCGGTGGGCACGGTGTCCTTCATCCCGGCGGCGAGGGTCCCCTCCCGGGGGCTGAAGGGGAAGGCGTGGATCCGGCTGAAACGGATCTCGGAGGCGAAACGGAGCGTCTCCTCGAAGTCCTCGTCGGTCTCTCCGGGGAAACCGCATATGATGTCGGTAGTGACGGCGCAGTCCGGGAACGCGTCCCTGAGCAGTTTGACGGCGCGCCTGAAATCGTCGGTGGTGTAGCGCCGGCGCATGCGCCTGAGCACCTCGTCCGATCCGCTCTGGAGCGCCAGGTGGAACTGGGGGCAGATCTGGGGGATCGCTTTGAGCCCGGCGGCAAAATCGCCGTCCACGATCACGGGCTCCAGGGATCCCAGACGGATCCTGGAGATCCCCGGCACGGCGGCGGCCCGGATGGCCTGGAGCAGGGTCTGCCCTTCCAGGTCCCTGCCGTAGCTGGTCAGGTGGATCCCCGTGAGCACGAGCTCCCTGAAATGGTGAGCGCTCAGGCGGGACGCTTCCTCGGTGATGTCCTCAAGGGGCCTTGAACGGATCCCGCCCCGGCAGTAGGGGATGATGCAGTAGGCGCAGTAGCGGTCACAGCCTTCCTGGATCTTGAGCACGGCCCGGGTGTGGTCCTGAAAATCACTGATGCGCAGGGGCTCGAATGCGGGCTTTTTGGCCTGGGGCCGCACGGCGCACATCCGGATGTCCTTTTCCTTCGCCTCCGTATACAGCGCGTAGGCTTCATCCCGGCGGTCCATGCCCAGGATGAGGCGGGCTCCCGTCTCCAGGAGCTTTTCTCCGTCCCTCTGGGCGACGCATCCCGCCAGGATGATATCCGCTTCGGGCGCGGTCTTCAATGCCCGGCGGACCGCCTGCAGGCTTTTCCTTTCTCCGGTCCTGGTGACGGCGCAGGTATTGACCAGGTATACATCGGCGGGGAAATGGAAGGGGACGGTGTCCCAGCCCGCCCGGAGGAACTGCTCCAGGATGGCCTGGGTATCATACTGGTTCACTTTGCACCCGAGGGTCTCGGCGGCGATTTTCGGCATGGCGCGGCTCCTTTGATGGGATGGTTTAAAGTATAATCTTTTTTCCGCAAACAATCAAACCTCACTTTTAAGGCGGAGGCATCATGAAGCTTTTCGGTTTCATCAGCGTGTACGGTCTTCTGATCGCGTCGGCTGTGCTTACGGCGGTCCTGTATATGCGCTCCCAGGAAGAACGGCTTTCTCTTCCGAAGGACATATCGGTGGACTTCGCCCTGTGGGCTCTGCCCATCGGGATCCTGGGCGCCAGGATCTATTACTGTGTGTTCAACTGGGCTCGCTACGCGTCCGATCCCGTATCGGTCCTGTATATCTGGCAGGGAGGGCTGGCGATCTACGGCGGGATCATCGGCGGGGCTGTGGGCATGCTGCTCCTGGCCCGCAGGCGGAAGCTTCCCATCCCGGCGCTCCTGGACCTGGCCGCCCCGGCTCTGCTCCTGGCCCAGGCCATCGGCAGATGGGGCAATTTCTTCAATCAGGAGGCCTACGGGGCGGATGTGACGGATCCGGGCCTGCAGTTCTTTCCCTACGCGGTCATGGCCCAGGGGCGGTGGGTGCAGGCGACCTTCTTTTACGAGTCCGCATGGAACCTGACGGGCTTCCTGATCCTGCATCTGCTCCGCAAAAAAACGAAGAGGCGCGGGAGCCTGTTCCTCCTTTACCTGATCTGGTACGGGACGGGGCGCTTCTTTATAGAAGGTCTCAGGACGGACAGCCTCATGTGGGGGAGCGTCCGGGTGTCCCAGGCGCTGTCGCTGATCCTTGTGGTCGTCGGCGCCGTCCTCTTCATCAAGCGGGAGTGTTTTTCGGGTAAACGGCATGAAACGTGAATTGTACGGCGCGGCGGTACGCCTGAGCCCCCTGGGGATCCGTCAGAAGATCAACGCGGCCACGGGGGAACTCAAGGATACCGGGAGGCAGAAAGAGATCATCGGGATATTCCGTCGGTACCGGGTCCTGGGAGCGTCCCTGGTGCTTTTCGACGCATCGGGGATCACGGGCAGCCTGCATACCGGGACGGGCGGGGAGATGGGCCCGGTGGTGCCGGGGACATTCTTTCGGACCGCATCCATATCCAAAATGGTCAGTGCCGCCCTTTTTGTCCGCGCGGCCGCGGAGGGAAGGTGTGATCTTGACGCGCCGTTGTCCCGGGTGTTCGGCACCGGCTTTGCCGCGCCGGCGTACCCCGGGGCGGAATTGACGCCGAGGATGCTTCTGAGCCATACGGGCACTGTTTGTGACGGTGATGTGCTGGAAAAGGGGGCCCGGGAGGGCTGGCCGGCGGAGGAAGTCCTCAGGCATGTGCGTTTCACCGGCGGTGTGCCCGGTGAGAGCTTTTGCTATTCCAATCTGGGCGCGGCGCTGTGCGGGGAAGCCCTGACCCGGTGGACCGGGGAGGATCTCGACAGCCTTCTGCGCGCGAGCTTTCCCGTGGAAGGGACCTATGACGCCGCCCGGCTTCCCGGGGAAGTACCGCTCTCGGACGGCCGACTGGTGCTGACGGGCTGGACCGCCTTTTCGGCCCGGGCCCGGCAAAGCGGGGCTGTAACGGTTCCCGCCTGGTGCAGGGCTCACGGCAATCTGTGCCTTTCCGCGGAGGATCTTGCCCTGATCGCGGGCAGGCTCATGACTTCCGACACTTACAGGATCATGGCGCGGCCCGTGATCCCCTTCGGCAGCCGTGATCCGGCGATCCTGAGCGGCCTTGGCATGTTCATCATCCCCATGAAAAGATCCGGGACCGTCTGCGGGCATCAGGGCCTGGCTTACGGTGCCTGTCACGGGGTGTTTTTTGACGGCGGGAAGGGTTTTGTTTTCCTGACTTCCGGCTGTTCCCTGGAAAGGCGGTGGGTGCTGTCCGGGCTCAACCTGGCACTGATCCGGCTTTTCCTGACACAGGAGGATCCCTATGCCTGAGATCACTAAGATCACCCGCCGCCGCGGTGAGGCTCTTATCAAGCTCTCTGACGGCTCCGCGCTGCGCGTGCCCTCGGCCATGACGGACCACTTCGGCCTCAGAAAGGGCGCCGACATCCGTCCGGAGGTTCTCCTGAAGCGGCTGGAGACGGAAGCGCTTCCCTTCGCGCTGGGCGAGATCGTCAGGATGCAGGCCCGGCGGGACCATTCATCCGGTGAGATCGCCCGGGCTCTCCGGGACAGGGGCTATCCCGAAGAAACGGCCGCCGCGGCTTTGGAACAGCTGACGGCGGCCGGTATCGTGGATGATCGTCGTTTCGGGGAGATCCTGGTGCACCGGCGGCAGCGCCAGCGGGGCAGGACCGCGATGCGTCAGGAGATGCGGGGAAAGGGTCTGGATCCGGAGACGATCGAAAGATCCCTTGAGCGCCTTTCCGATGACGAGGAATACGGCGCGGCCGTCTCAAGGGCGCGCAAAATGGCCCAGCGGGGCATCGGGGAAATAAAGATCGCCGCCGCCCTTCAGCGCCGGGGCTACGGCGGGGCCCTGATCAGGCGTGTTCTTTCGGATATCGGCACAAGGCCCGAGGAGGAGTGAACTTCCTTCCCGGGCTTTTTCGTGCTTTTTACCGGGCCGTATCGCCGTGGGCCTGGATCTGTTCGTTGAGCAGGTTGATATTGCCGCAGCCCATGGTGATCATCAGGTCTCCGGGCTGCCAGTGTTCACGCAGATATTTTTCGGTGTCGTCAAAACTCGGCGTCAGCACGGCGTTGATGCCGTGAGCGCGCATGTCCCGCACCAGCATGGAGGAATGGATATCGCCGGGGTCTTTTTCCCGCGCGGCGAAAATGTCCGTCACCAGGGTGATGTCCGCCTCCCCGGTACAGGTCAGATAATCCTGATAGAGCCTTTTGACGCGGCTGTAGGTATGGGGCTGCATCACGGCCCAGACCCTGTTCGGGTGCTGGCATACGGCCGAATGGATGGCCGTGCGCATCTCCGCCGGGTTATGGCCGTAGTCGTGGTAGAGGGCCACGCCGTCCACCACGCCCGTTTTTTCGAACCGGCGCCTCGCCCCGACGAAATCCCCGAGGGTGGCGGCGATCCCTTCCGCCGGCAGGCCGAGCGTGCGCATGAGGGCGTACGCGCCCAGGGCATCCAGCATATTGTGTTCGCCCACCACTTTCAGCGTGATGTTCGTTTCAAACCCGTCCGGGCCCTCCACGTCAAAGACGGGACTGCCGGTATAGGTGTACCGGATATCCTTCGCGGTATAATCGCAGCCTTCGCCCGTGCCGTAGGTCACGCATCTGCACTTCAGGCCGGCGAACAGCGTGCGGATCCGGGGATCATCCCCCCAGCCCACGGCGATGCCGTTGTCGGGGAGCAGGGCGAGGAAACGCCCGAAAGCGTTCTGGATATCGTCGATATCCTTATAATAATCCAGATGATCTTCCTGGATATTGGTGATCAGGGCCACGGTGGGATGCATGAACAGGAAACTGGAGTGATACTCGCAGGCTTCGGCCACGAAGTACTTTCTGTCGCCGCCGATGCGCCAGTTGCCCCCGATCACGTCCACCCGTCCGCCGAGCTGGACCGTCGGGTCCAGGCCGAGGGCCACAAGGCCCTGGGCGATCATGCCGCTGACGGTGGTCTTGCCGTGGGTCCCGGCCACGCAGATCACCTCGCCGAAACCCTCCATCAGGCCGCCCAGGAGTTCAGCCCTTTCCATCTGCGGGATCCCGAGCCTTTCGGCTTCCGCGCGCTCGGGGTTGTCCGGGGCGATGGCGGCGGAATAGACGATGATCCCGGCGCCGTGCACGTT
>CADCQZ010000344.1 GCA_902803675.1 uncultured Eubacteriales bacterium | reverse complement strand
GCCCCGGGCGAAAAGCTGGAATACTCCAACACAGGCTACAATCTGCTGGCTCTGCTGGTGGAGCGGCTCTCCGGCGTTCCCTATGAGGAATTTCTGCAAAAGAACATCTTTGCCCCCGCCGGAATGACCTCGACCCGCTGCTGCCATATCCGCAGGGACGGCGTCCCGTTTGAGAATTATGCCCGGGCCACGGTGTTCGAGGATGGCAGATACGTTGCCGACGTGGACTCGGCCGCGGCCGGCGACGTGGTCGCCTTTGACGGTCTCAACGGCGACGATTACGTGTTTACCAATATCTTTGACATGCTCCGCTGGGACAGGGCGCTGCGCGAGGGCAAGGTGCTGACACTGGAGGAACAGGAGCTCATGTACACCCCCGCGAAGCTCAACAATGGCGAGGACGCCGTATACGACGAGTACCAAGGGATGACCATCGGCTACGGCTTCGGCTGGGGAACTGGCCGTGACAGGGAGCTGGGGCGCATCGTCAGTCACAGCGGAGGCATGCCGGGCGTGGCCACATGGTTTGAGCGCTTTATCGACGCGGACAGGGTGCTCGTCCTCCTCATCAATCGCAGCAATCCCGAGGAATACAGAGCCCTTGACGGCTTCTGGAACGGGATGCAGCTGATCGCGCGGGACCTGGAGCCCGAACCCATCCGGACCATCGAGGAGATCATGATCAGGGATCCCGACAAGTCGAAGTGGGAGAGCTACTGCGGCCGGTACGAGCATCCCGAGGACGCCGATCTCATCATCGATGAGGTCTGGATGCAGGACGGCGAGCTTCATGCCAGGGCCATCGACGAGGACGGGGATGAGATGAGCTTCCGCCTCTATCCCCTCGGAGAGGATGAGTTCGGCCGCAGGGGCGGCATGCTCAAGGTGAAATTCGGCGACGGCTGCCTGAGGGTCGGTGATCTCATCTGCAAAAAGCTGTAAGGATCTTATTTTCGGGGCGGCGGGGCCCGACCCCCGCCGCCGGCATAGGAGGAAGTGGAAAAAATGGAATACAGGCTCGCGGATCTGACAAAAGAAGAAGCCGCATACATCGGCGGAAAGATCGATGAGATCGTGCCGCGCGAAGTGGACGCGGACGAGGAAAGATATGTCCTCAAAGTCGAGAACGAAAACGGTGAGATCATCGGCGGATGCGTCGCGGAGGCTTACGAATACCACTGGTCGAGGATGTTCCTTGACACCCTCTGGGTGGATGAGCGGTATCGGCATCAGGGGATCGGCTCCAGGATCATCCGGGAAGTGGAACGCATCGCGAGGGAAAAGGGATGCCGGGTGGTGACGCTCGGCACCGCCAGCTATATGGCCAGGCCCTTCTATGAAAAACACGGCTACACGGTCTTTACGTCGCTGACGATGCCGAACGGCTTTATCAGCTATTCCCTGGTCAGGTATCTGGACAGGGACATAACGGAATACGTGCCGACGAACGATGCCGGCGCGCGGTTCACCCTCTCGCCGGGCAGTGAGGATGACGCGGAGGTCATCAGGAACGGCATCCGCGCCTACAGCGAGGCCTGGGAGCCGGAATGCGAGACCGTTGACTGTGACATGAAACTCGTGGATGGGTCCGGCCGGTTCATCGCGGGCGTGATCGCGAAGGTGAACAAAGGCGCCTATGGCTTTATCGACGCGGTGTATGTGGAAGAGCCATTGAGGCGAAAGGGCCTTGGCACGTATCTTATGCGGGAAGCGGAAAAAACGGCGAAGGAAAACGGCGCGTCCATGATCCTGACGAACGCGGGCGACTGGAACGAAAGCTTCTTCAAAAAGAACGGTTATTTTATAAGGGGCGAACTTAAAGACGTGCCCAAAGGCCATGACTGCTATGAGCTCTGTAAAATGATCTGAGGCGGCGCGTAAAGCCGCCCAACGGGGAGGGGTGAGCGCATGATCCTGTATGAAGCGGCCCTGGATGACGAGGTGCTGGATCAACTGATCCGGTTTTCCGAAAACTGGGCGGCGGAAGACAACTGTTACGGATACCGCCCGAACGAGAAAAGCGATATCGAGGGCAGCAGGATCTTTCTGGCGGAAGAGGACGGCGCGGTGACCGGTTATCTGTTCGGAAGGATCTTCCGGTCGGAGCGCATG
>CADCQZ010000343.1 GCA_902803675.1 uncultured Eubacteriales bacterium | reverse complement strand
GTTCAGGCCCTTTTCAGGCTGGGTGTGCGCCACGATGAAGCTGAAGTCCAGGTCGCCCTGGTCGCCGGCGGAGCCGGTGTAGCCCACGGCGCGGTCCAGCATCACGTCGTCGATGGTGGCATACCAGAACTCCCAGCCCTGGCCGCCGTGATGGATGGCCATCACGCCCTCGGCGATGGCGTCACGGATGAACTGCCAGGCTTCCACCCACTCGGGGGTGTTGATCAGCACGGTGCGCCCGTCATCGCTGAGCAGCTTGCCGCCGTTGGCGTAGGCCAGGTCGATCAGATTGTAGCGGCGATACATCGGCTCCCAGCCCATGTAGCCCGCTTCCTTGGCTTTGCGGGAGATCTCCAGGGTGCCTTCCCAGGTGCTGAGCATCTCGTCGGGGTTTTCGATGCCGATCTCGGCCATCAGCTTGCTGTTGTAGTAGAACACCTGCGTGGTGCCCTGCAGGGGGAGAGCGAAGATCTTGTCGCCGAACTTGCCCTGGTTGTAGAACGCGGGCACGATGTCGTCCGGGTTGTAGTCGGAATTCGCGATGTAGCCTGTCAGGTCCTCCAGGGCGTTCTTGTCGGCCAGCTTGCTCACCTGGCTGTACTCCAGGATGGTCATGGCCGGAGGCGTGCCGGCGGCAATGGGCGCCTGGATCTCCTGGAAGGTCTCGGTGTAGTCGCCCTTGGTGACGCCGATGATCTCGTACTTGTCCTGGGAGGCGTTGAACTCATCGATGAAGGACTTGATGGTCTCACCCAGCGCGCCGCCCAGGCCGTACCAGAATTCCACCTGCACCTTGCCGTCCGCGACGGCCGCGCCGCATACGCCCAGCGCCATGATCAGCGCCAGCATGAGGGACAGAAACTTTTTCATGTGATCTCCTCCTAAATGAATTATTCTTGAACGCATCCTCGGATGCGGTCAGACCGATGGGGGACGGATCCGGTCCTTGTCAGCCCTTGACGCCCGAATCGCTCAGGCCCTGGATGAACCAGCGCTGGGTCACGAAGAACAGGAGCATCAGCGGCAGCACCGTGAAGGTGGAGGCGGCCATGATCTGGGGCCACTTGATGCCGTAGGCGCCGCCCTCGATGAAGTACAGCCTCAGGCCCTGGGAGATCAGGTAGTACTGGGGCTTGGTGGTGATCAGGCTCGGCCACATGTAGTTGTTGTAGTTGGCCACGAAGCTGAGCAGGCCCAGTGTCACGAAGGATGACTTGGTGATGGGCACCAGCACGTGCCACAGGGTGTGCCAGTGGCTCGAGCCCTCCACCCAGCTGGCCTCCACCAGGCTCCTGTTCACCTGCAGGAAGGCCTGGCGCACCAGGAAGATGCCGAACATGTACACGCAGTTGGAGATGATCAGGCCCGTATAGCTGTTGATCAGCCCCATCTTGGCCAGGATGATGTAGCTGGGCACGTAGGTGGCCGCCGCCGGCAGCATGTTGGTGCCCATGATCACGGCGAACAGGGCGCCCCGTCCCTTGAAGTTCAGCTGTGTCAGGGCGTACCCGATCATCGCGGAATTGACGATCTGGATGGCCACGATGCCCAGGGCCGTCACCAGGCTGTTGAAGATATAGGTGCCGAAGGCCGCGCCGTTGAAGGCTTCGGCGAAATTGCTCCACAGGAAGCTCTCGGGGATCAGGGAGAAGGAGTTCATCACCTCGTCCTTGGTCTTGAGGGCCGAGGAGATCATCCACAGGAAGGGGAAGGCCATGAGGAACGTGAACAGCGTCAGGAACACGTACATGGCGGTGCGTTTCAGGATGAAGCGGCGGTGCCTGCGCCTGCCGGCCTCGTTGATGACGGCGTGATCAGTCATTTCCGTCACCCCCTCACTGCTCGTAGGTGACCCAGCGCTTGGATCCGATGAACTGCAGGACGCTCAGTCCCACGGTCAAAAGCATCAGCACCGTGGCCACGGCGGTGGCTTCGCCCATGTTGTACTTTTCAAAGGCGTACTGGTAATACAGGTACAGCAGCGTGCGGGTGGCTCCCGCGGGCCCGCCCTGGGTGAGGATCTGGATCTGGTCGTAGGCCTGCAGGGAGGTGATCATCTGCATCACCAGCAGGAAGAACGTGGTGGGGGAGATGCCGGGAAAGGTGATGGCCTTGAATTTCTGCCAGCCGTTGGCGCCGTCGATGGAGGCGGCCTCATACAGCTGCATCGGCACCTTTTCCAGGGCCGATGAATAGAAGATCATCGTGTATCCCAGGGATTTCCACACCGTGACGATGCTCACGCTCACAAGGGCCGTGTCCCGGCTGGAGATCCATTTGCTGGTGGGCAGGTTCAGGGCGGAAAGCACCCCGTTGAGCAGGCCGTGGTCCACGTTGAACAGCCATATCCACACGATGGACACGGCCACCGTGGGCGTCACCCAGGGGCTGAACAGCAGCGCCCGGTATACGCTCCTGCCCGCGAAAGCTTTTTGGAACAGCATCGCCAGGGCCAGGCCGATCACCATGGAGGGGATCACCGTGTACAGGGCGAAGAGCAGCGTGATGCTGACGGACTTGGTGAACTGCGAGCTGTCGAAGATGCTGGCGTAATTCTCGAATCCCACGTTGTTCCAGGTGGGGCTGATGTAGTCCCAGTCCGTGAAGGAGATCATCACGGAGCGGATGATGGGATAGATCCAGAAGACCAGCATGGGGATCATGGCGGGTGCCGCGAACAGCACGGCCCACCACACGTGGTTCTTGTTCAGCCTGCTTCCCGGGCGGGCTTTGATCCCTTGCATGTGTTTTCCTCCTTTCGGGGTCCTCTCGTATGTCGGCCGCTCTCAGGCCCTGTTCCGGCTGGCCTTCAGGAAACTGACCAGCACGATGATCAGGATGACGCTGATGGGAAGGGCGGCGATGATGGATATGGTCTGCAGCTGGCTCATGGCCTGCTCGGAGAACAACAGGCCGATGGGCAGCAGCACGAACAGCAGCGACCAGTAGGCCTTCATGCCCTTGCCCGGTTCCTCCAGGGAGTCCCCCCGGTAGGAATAAGTGCTCATCACCATGGTGAGGGCGTCGAAGGTGGAGGCGTAGAACAGCACCATGGCCGCGACCAGCACCAGCATGGTCACCTTCGGCAGGGGCAGGAAGCTGAAGATGTACAGGATCACCTCGCCCGCCGGCGCGCCGGAGGCGATCATCTCCGCCGCGGCGATGCGGCCCGTGGCCTGCAGGTGCAGCCCGAAGGTGCCGAACACGCTGAAGGAGACCATCGTGGCCCCCACGCCCGCGACCAGGCCGCCGATGATGACCTGCCTTAAGGTGCGGCCCTCGGAGATGCGCCCGATAAAGAACGGGGTGGCCACGCACCAGGCGATCCAGTAGGCCCAGTAGAACACCGTCCACTGCTGGGGGAAGCCCATGGCGCTGCCCTCCGCGGCGGTGAGCCGCAGGGGATCGAGCCATGTGGCCATGCGGAAGAAGTTGGAGGTGATGTTCCCCAGGGCCGTGATGGCGGTCTCCAGCATGTAGATGAAGTCGCTGCCGATCAGGAACAGCGCCAGCATGGCGGCATACAGCCACACGCAAATCTGCGCCACATAGGAGATGCCCTTGAAAGAGAACACCACGGCCGCGGTGTACACCGCCGCGATGACGAGCAGCACGCCGATCACGGTGAATTTGGTGCTGGGCAGGCCGAAGACCCGGTTGAGGGCCAGGGTGATCAGCGGCGTGGCCAGGGAAAAGGTGGTGGCGGTGCCGGCCAGCAGGCCGAACACGCTGAACAGGTCCATCGTGCGGCCCAGGGCCCCGTCCGCGCGCTTCCCGATCACCGGCCGGCAGGCCTCGGACAGGCGCTGCCTGCTCCTTCCGTCCACGAAAAACATGTATCCGTAGGCGGCCGCCGGCACGATGAAGAAGCTCCAGGGGATCACGCCCCAGTGGAACAGCGGATAGGAGGAGGCCCACAGGTGCTTTTCCGCCGCGCTCAGGGTGTTGAAGTCCAGGGGCACGGCGCTGTAGTAATAGGTCCATTCGTGCAGGGCGAAAAACAGGATGTCCGCCGCCATCGTGGCGGTGAACACCATGGAGCCCCAGGCAAAAGTCCCGTACCGGGGCTTTTCAAGGTTTCCCAGGCGGATGTTCCCGCGTTTGGAGAAGGCCACATATAATCCCGCCAGGAAAAACACCAGGCCGATCAGGATATAGTACCATCCGAAAGTGCCGGTGATGAAATCGCGCACCGCGTCGATCACCCCGCGGCTCTCATCGGCGAAAAAGATCAGCAGCGCGCTCAGGGCCCCGATGATGGCCAGGGGCACGGTCATGACCACCCAGTCGATGGGCCGCTTCTGCTTTTTATCGTTCCGAGGCATCCTCATCCTCCTCCAGCTCCGCCTGTATGGCCGAGGCCAGCTGCCGGTTGATCCGCACCATCTCCCGGATCTCCCCGTCCGTCAGCCTCGCGAAGGCCCGCTGCTCCATGGCGTACAGATCCGTCATCACCCCGTCCGCGAAGGCCTTTCCCTTTTCCGTCAGGATCACGATCTGGCTGCGCCGGTCACGCTTGCTTTCTTCATGGCGCACCAGTCCTTTCTCCTCCATCCTCCTCAGGGTGGAGGCCACGGTCTGCTTGGACAAAGACAGGAACTCCGCGATATAGGTGGGTGTGCACCCGTGATGACCGTGCAGCACGTACAGGGTGAACAGAGACGCGTATGTCAGATCGTACCGCTTCGCCCACCGGGTGTAGAAGCGGTCGATCAGGAACCAGTCATGGTACCATTGCCTGATATTGTCGGGGAGCTCATCCCGCATCTCATGCGCCTCCGGGATCATGATCGGGCGTTAATAAAATATAAAATGACAAGGCAAATAGTCAAAATTCATACTAATCTGAGCACAGTATAGCCCGGAACACCGCTCAAGTCAATCCTTTTTTTGACAATTTGTCCATATTTCCACCTGAATTTTCAAATCGATAAAACGTGAACAAAAGTGTGAAAAAAAGATTGACAAACCCCGAATTCATGCTATAATACTCCTTGCAGCGGAAATCGCGGCATGGTCGCATGGCTCAGTTGGTAGTACGTACTGGTCGAGTTATCAAACTCCTGGTTGTTGAGTATCTCAATTGACTGGCATACTGGTAGATCAAACTGACTTGAACGGCCATCGGAGAACACCGAACATTCTCCAAAAGGAAGCTCAAAAAGTTCGGAATTTGGTCGCATGGCTCAGTTGGTAGAGCACATCGTTCACATCGATGGGGTCATAGGTTCGAGTCCTATTGCGACCACCACAAACCCTTGAAAACATTATGTTTTCGAGGGTTTTTTCTTTTTCTTCGAAATCAAAACTGCACGATTTTTAAGATAGAATAATTGGAATTTCCATTATAATGTTCGAATCAATAAAGGACCATTTCCGAACAATGCTTTTTTCTCATCCGTCTGGAGGGTGTGTTCAAACTGACATGTTCATTGTCGGTGTCGAACAGTATGAACGGGCAATAAAGAAACACAATGTTGCATGGCTTCGTTGCCGGCATTCCGTTCCTATTTATTTATTTGAGGCAAACGGAATGAAAAAGCCGAGGTAAACGATATGTTATTTGTAATTTGCATGATAAACTCCGAAAGACAAAATAATTAACTTAGTCAATTTGTCTATATCGTGCAAACGAACTACGATATTCGGAAGGAGTGCTTTTTAGTATTTGCTTGAAAACACGCATCCAATGTAAAGGTCCTAATGACTTGCTCACCATCTTTTATTTGCTATTGGTATGTGATATAATTGCCTTACAAGAGTGAGTGAAG
>CADCQZ010000342.1 GCA_902803675.1 uncultured Eubacteriales bacterium | reverse complement strand
GGACCAGATCCTTGTGCTGGCCCCTTTCCACGATCTGACCGTCCTTCACCACCAGGATCTCGTCGGCGGCCAGGATGGTGGAGAGGCGGTGGGCGATGAGAATGGAGGTTCTTTCCTCGATCAGGGGCTCGATGGCCGCCTGGATGGCCGCTTCGGAGATGGAATCCAGGGCGGAGGTCGCCTCGTCGAAGATCAGCAGGGCCGGATCCTTGAGCAGGGCCCTGGCGATGGAGATGCGCTGTTTCTCCCCGCCGGAGAGTTTCAGGCCCCGGTTGCCCACCGGGGTATCCAGGCCCTCGGGCTGGCGCAGGATGAGATCGTAGATATTCGCCTTTTTGAGAGCGTCGATCATTTCCTCCTCGGTGGCGTCCGGCTTGGCGTAGAGCAGGTTGTCCCGGATGGTGCCGTTGAACAGATAGGTCTCCTGGGTGACGACGCCCACCTCGTCCCGGAGGGAATGGAGCGTCAGATCCCTCACATCCGTGCCGTCGAAGGTGACGGAACCGGAGGTGACGTCCCACAGGCGGGGGATCAGATTGACGATGGTGCTCTTTCCGCTGCCGCTGGGGCCCACGATGGCCACGCAGTCGCCGCTCTTTAAGTCGAACGTGATGTCTTTGAGGATCATGCGGTCCCCGTCATAGGAAAAGTCGACATGATCGAAGTGCACGTGGCCCTTCGCGTTTTTGAGCTCCTTCGCGCCCTCTTTATCGTCGATCTCCGGTTTCATGTCGTAGTATTCGAACAGGCGGGTGAACATGGCCATGGAGCGGATCCAGTCCACCTGGATGTTCATCAGGCTGTTGACGGGCCCGTACATCCTGCCCAGCAGCGCCACCAGCACGGTGATGTCGCCCACGGTGAGAGTGCTTGAGTGCTCCATCATCAAAATGCCGCCGATCAGGTAGATCAGCATGGGGCCGATGGTGGTGAGGGTGCTCAGGAGCATGAAGAACCAGCGGCCCGCCATCCTTTCCCGGATATTGAGGGCGATCATGCGGCTGTTGGCTTCCTTGTAGCGGTCATATTCCGCGTCCTCCCGGCCGAAGAGCTTCACCAGCAGCTGGCCGGACACCGACAGTGTCTCGTTGAGGATGCCGTTGATCTCGTCGTTGCACTCCTGGGCCTGCCCGGCCAGCTTCCAGCGGGTCCGGCCGGCCATGCGGGTGGGCAGGGTGAAGAGGGGCACGATCACCAGGCCCGCCAGGGCCAGGATCCAGTTTTTCTGGAACATGGCGATGACCGCGGCCACGAGGGTGATGGAATTGGACAGGATGCTGGTGAAGGTCCCCGTGATGACCGATTCCACCCCGGAAATGTCGCTGGTCATGCGGGTGATGATGTCCCCCTGATTGGCGGTGGTGTAGAACCTCTGGGACATCTTCTGCAGGTGGCGGTACATCTGGTTGCGCATATCGAAGGAGATATGCTGGGCGATCCAGTTGTTGAGGTAGTTCTGCCCCACGCCGATGAGATTGGAAAAAAGGTGCAGCGCCAGAGACAGAAGGATCAGCCTGACGAGGGCCGCGACCCCCCGGCCGATCCAGCCGCCCAGGTCCCTTCCCGTCAGGGCGTCCACGATGGAGCCCGTCAGGATCGAGGGGAACAGGCCCAGCACCGAGGATACGGCGATGCAGGTGAGCACCAGGACGAGCTGCTTCCAGTAGGGCGTGAGATAGGAAAATACGCGCTTTAAAAGGGCCTTCGTCACCTTCGGGGCCGATTTTTTCTCGTCGTCCGTCAGGTAACGGCTCCTTCCCATGGGACCGGGCATGATAAAGCCTCCTCATCAACAGGATCAGAAAAAAAATACGCCGGCCGGAAGGTAATTCCTGTAAAAGATCCCGTTTGAACGATAAAAAAGATCCGCCCGGGCTCATCACCCGGACGGATCCTTCCTTTAACGGGAGTTTCACCGCTCCCGCTCACCCGAAGGGATATCGCGGAAGCTGTTTTTGATCTTAATAGCTCAGACCGAAGCCGGACACGTAGTAGTTGCCGTCCGCGTCCTGATAGGCGTAGCTGCCGCCCTTGACATTGGCCAGGATGGCGGGATCGATGTACTGATCCTTGTCATAGCCGGGCACGTCG
>CADCQZ010000341.1 GCA_902803675.1 uncultured Eubacteriales bacterium | reverse complement strand
TGGTCCACGTGGCCGATGGTGCCGATGTTAACATGGGGCTTCGTGCGAGTAAAATGTTCCTTTGCCATGCTGCATTCCTCCTCAATCGATAACGCTTTTTGTGCCGGGCTTCATCCGGCCGACTACAACCCGGCAGCTGCGCCGGAATGGAGCGGGTGATGGGAATCGAACCCACGTAGCCAGCTTGGGAAGCTGGAGCTCTACCATTGAGCTACACCCGCATACCCTTGTATTTTATGCGAACAGGGTCTCTTTGTCAACAGGAAAATTTGGTCAAATGTTGTTCAGAGCAGGTATAAAAAAGCGCCGCGCGTTTTTTCCGCGCGGCACCGGGGGAGCCCGCCTTTTATCGGTCTTCCAGGAGATCCATCAGGCTCTCCAGCTCTTCCCGGGATGAGTAGGCGATCGTGATCCGGCCCCTGTCTTCGCTGCCGGCGATGACGGTCTTCATCCCGAAACGGCGGCTGAGCTGTTCCTGCAGGTCCTTCAGTTCCAGGCTCATCTTGGTCACCGGCTTTTTCGCCGCGGGTCTGTCCTTTTTGGCGGCGAGCTCTTCCAGCTGCCTCACGCTCAGGGCATCGCTGACCGTGCGGGCGGCCAGTTCCCTCTGCTTTCCGGGATCGGTGATGCCGCAAAGCACGCGGGCATGGCCGGCGCTGATCTTTCCCGAGACCACCAGCTCTTTGATGTCTTCCGGCAGGGAGAGCAGCCTTAAGCTGTTGGTGAGCCGGGGGCGGCTCATCCCCAGCCTTTCCGCGGCGGCTTCCTGTGTGTAGCGGCACCGGCGTATCAGATCGCTGACGGCCTGGGCTTCCTCGATGGGATTGAGATCCTCCCGCTGCAGGTTTTCGATGAGGGCGATCTCCAGCTGCTGGTCGTCGGTGAACTGCCGGATGACCACCGGTACTTCCCTCAGGCCCGCGATCCTGGCGGCTCTGAAACGCCTTTCCCCGGCGATGATCCGGTACCGGTCACCGGTCTCCATCACCAGGATGGGCTGGATCAGGCCGGCGCTGCGGATGCTGTCTGCCAGGGCGTTCAGGCTTTCCTGAGTGAAGGTCTTGCGGGGCTGGAAGGGATTGGGATCCAGCAGATGGATGGGCACCTGACGGGTATCGTCCTGCCCGGCGTCAGTATCAAGGGACGGCAGCAGCACGTCGAGGCCGCGTCCCAGGCCGCTTTTCTTCATGTTCTGGCTCCTTGTTTCTTCGTGAATTCCCGTGCCAGGGCGCTGTAGGCTTCGGCGCCTTTGGACTTGGGATCGTACAGATGGATGGGCAGGCCGTGGCTCGGCGCTTCGCTCAGCTTCACGTTCCGGGGGATCACGCTGGTGTATACCGCGCCTTTGAAATGTTTTTTGACCTCGGATACAACCTGGAGCCCCAGATTGGTCCGCCCGTCGAGCATGGTCAGTACGATCCCCTCGATCTTAAGGCCCGGATTGAGCCCCTTCCTGACCCGGTTCAGGGTGTTCACCAGGGAGGTCACGCCCTCCAGGGCGTAGTACTCGCACTGGATGGGGATGAGCACCGAGTCGGAAGCGGTCAGGGCGTTGACGGTCAGCAGGTTCAGCGACGGCGGGCAGTCGATGAAAACATAATCATAGGGGAGGGCGGCTTCTCTCAGTTTTTCCCTGAGGCGGTACTCCCGCCCGGGCATTTCCGCCAGCTCGAGCTCGGCACCGGACAGGCGGATGTCCGCCGGCAGCACTTTCAGGCGCTTCTGCCGGGTGTCGAGCACCGCTTTGTCCAGGGGCTCATCCTGGATCAGTACTTCGTACACGCTTCTTTTTCCCGCGCGCAGCCCGAGACCGCTGGTGGCGTTTCCCTGGGGATCCAGGTCCGTGAGCAGGACTTTGGCGTTATTGTAGGCCAGACAGGCGGCCAGATTGATGCTGGTGGTGGTCTTTCCCACGCCGCCCTTCTGGTTCACGACGGATATGATCTTCGGCAAGGTTTATTCCTCCTGTGGTGATCGATCGAGCCAATCCTTCAGTCTCGCTTCGGGGTAGTGGAGGATGACCTTCTTTATCATATTTCTTTCCTGGTCGGAAATCAAGAGGCGGAAATCGACATACAGGGCTCTGAGCGCGGAAAGGCTCTCGTGATGCATGCTGTATTCCCGGAGCATGATCAGGTGCCGGGCGTCCTTCGGGAAGGAAGAAAACAGCAGGTACAGCATCTCGTCGGCCATGACTTTGAAATCGCTCACCCTGAGGGCCGCGAGGGATCCGTCGTCCAGCCCGGCGATCATGCGGCCCATCGTCACGTCGCGCACCCGGCTGTAGAGAAAAGTTTCCAGCCAGCGCGTCAGATCGTCAAGATCGTCCCGGCCGCTGAAACCGGCGAACCGGCTCAGCACCTTTTGACAGGCGTCCTCCAAATAGGGCAGCATGCGGCTGCCCACTTTGGGCTGCAGGATCCTCATGATCTGTGCGTAGGTATACACGGCGCGTCACTCTTTCCCGGGTTCGCCCGTTGTCTGTCCGAAGCCGATGATGCTCGTCACATTGCGCAGATTCTTGGTGGTCTTGTTCAGGATCTGGCCCATGAACACCAGGGCGACGGTGCCGCCGCCGTCCAGGTTCAGCGCCTCGACGGCGCCCAGGGCATACAGCCGCTCGGCGAGCCAGTCCATATAGATGCCCCTGGAATCGTTGACGCGCCCTTTGACGATCACTGCCGCGTAGTGATACGGCTCGATCATCCCCAGAGCGCACCGGGGCTCCCGGTAGTGGTAATAGTTTTTGCTGAACACCCGCTGATCGATCTGCCCGTCGCTGATCAGGATGGGGCCGAAGGCGAAGGTGTTCACCGCGCCCATATCGATGTACTCCTGGGCGGTATACTCGGCGCTCCGGTAGCATTTCAGGCTGCCGTCTTCGAACTGGGCGAGCACTTCCAGGTTGGGGAAGCCCTCCCGGTCGCTGGCGATGGTCTGATTGCCGATCACGGCGCCTTGACGCACCACGATGCCGGTGCGCTTGTTGTTGTTCAGGCGGTGGCCGAAGAAATCATCGGTGATGCCCAGGATCACGTTGTTGTCCTTGGACAGGGCGATGGGGCTTTTGTAGGCTTTGCCG
>CADCQZ010000340.1 GCA_902803675.1 uncultured Eubacteriales bacterium | reverse complement strand
GGGGATTGTGGTTTTCCGCTTTGTCTGGTATGATCTGTATACAGGGATGGGAAAAGGCCGCATGGCGGCAGGACAGATCCGGGAGGCGGGGAAATGATCCGGGAATACATCGTGGAGAACTGGGCGCTGATCCTGGTCCTGATCGCGTTCGCGGTTTCGATCAGAACAACCGTCTTTATGGATAAAAGCACGGCCAGGCGCATGTGCGTGCTGATTCCGGGCTTATTCCTGCTGTCCGTGGTGGTGTTCCTGGAGTTCTGGCTGACGGACCGGGGCGGGTACAGGCAGGAGCGGGTCATCCTGATGGCCGTCCGCTACAGCGCCACCCCGGTGATTGTGGCCATGCTTCTGTATACCCTGGTCAGACGGGTGCGGTGGTTTATCTTTATTCCCGCCCTGGTGCTGACCGTGGTAAATATTATATCGGTCTTTACGGGCATCGTGTTCAGCCTGGACGAAGCCGGCGCGCTCCGCCGGGGCCCGCTGGGGCTCCTGCCGTATATTGTGGCCGGGCTGTACGGCGTCAGCCTGGTCTGGATCCTGTACAGGCAGAGCAACAGGCTGTACACGGAGATCGTGCCGATTGCCTTCCTTGCGTTCGCCTTCGCCTCGGGCCTGTTCCTGCCGTTTGTGTTCGGGAAGGCGTTTTCGCAGATGTTCTGCATTACCATTGCCATCGCGCTGCTGGTGTATTATGAGTTTTCCCTGCTGCAGCAGACGAAAAAGGACCCGCTGACGGGCGTGCTGAACCGCCAGGCGTATTACGCGGACACGAAGACCAGCCCGGAGGACATTACCGCGCTGGTGACGACGGATATGAACGGCCTGAAGGAGATCAACGACAGCCGGGGGCACGAGGCGGGGGACGAGGCGCTGACCGCCATCGCCCTGGGCCTGCTGCGGGCTGCGGGGCGCGGCCAGTCCGTGTACAGGATCGGCGGGGATGAGTTCATCATCCTGTGCCGGCGGGCTTCCCGGGAGGACGTGGTCCGGCTGGCGGAGGACGTGGGGAAGAATATCGGGGAGACGGGCTACCACTGCGCGATCGGGTACAGCTGGGCGGAGGACGGAAAAAAGGACCTGGAGGAAATGCTCCGGGAATCGGACCGGATGATGTACGAGAACAAGGCGCAGTATTACCGGAGCACCGGCAGGGACCGGCGGCGGAGATCGCCGGACCGGTGACCGGCGCGGGAGGGCTTTGGCCTGTCCGGAGGATACCGCCGCTTGACGCGGCGGTATTTCACGTTATACTATTGATGCAATTGAACAATGAGGAGTGTTCGGTATGTCCCAGACACAGACAAAAAAGAAACTGTCCCTTTCCACGCAGATTTTCATCGCGCTGGTCCTGGCCATCGGGGCGGGCATTGCCCTGACGGGCAGCCCCGATTTCGCGAAAAACTACATCAAGCCCTTCGGGACCATCTTCCTGAACCTGATCAAGTGGATTGTCTGCCCCCTGGTGTTTTTCTCCATCATGTCGGGCATCCTCTCCATGAAGGATATCCGGAAGGTCGGGTTCATCGGCGGCACCACGGTGGTGTATTACCTGTTTACCACCGCCTTCGCGGTGGCCATCGGGCTGCTGTTCGCGAATATCTTCAAGGGCATTTTCCCGGTCCTGTCCACGCAGGAGCTGGCCTATGAGCCCTCTGCGACTAGCGTGAACTTCATGGATACGCTGGTGGGCATTTTCCCGTCGAATTTCATCAAACCCTTTGTGGACGCGAACATGCTGCAGATCATCATGTCGTCCATCATTGTCGGGTTCGCCCTGATCCTGATCGCGCCCCGGGTCAACTCGGAATTCACCTTTGTGGGCACCTGCAACGACATGTGCATGAAGGCCATGGAGATGATCCTGAAGCTGTCCCCGATCGGCGTGTTCTGCCTGCTCTGCCCGGTGGTGGCGGAGAACGGGTCGGCGGTGCTCGGCTCCCTGGCCATGGTGCTGCTGGTGGCGTACCTGTGCTTCGTCGTCCACGCGGTCCTTGTGTATTCCGTGGCGGTCAAGACCATGGGCGGCGTGGGCCCCGTGAAGTTCTTCAAGGGCATGCTGCCCGCCATCATGATGGCGTTCTCTTCCGCGTCCTCCGTCGGGACGCTGCCGCTGAACCTGGAATGCTCCGAGAAGCTGGGCGCGGACCGGGAGGTGGCCTCCTTCGTGCTGCCCCTGGGCGCCACGATCAACATGGACGGCACGGCGATCTACCAGGGCGTGTGCGCTGTGTTTATCGCGACCTGCTTCGGCATTAACCTGAGCTTTTCCCAGATGCTGACCATCGTCCTGACGGCCACGCTGGCCTCCATCGGCACGGCGGGCGTCCCGGGCGCCGGCATGGTGATGCTGGCCATGGTGCTCCAGTCCGTCGGCCTGCCGGTGGAAGGCATCGCGCTGGTGGCGGGCATTGACCGCATCTTTGACATGGGCCGCACGGTGGTGAACATCACCGGGGACGCCTCCTGCGCCCTCGTGGTGTCCAGGCTGCAGCGCCGCCGGGATGCCAGGAAGGCCAGGGCCTGAAAATCAAGGGAGGCGGCAGTTCTGCCGTCTCCTTTGTGTTGCTGCTTTTTTTATTTTCCGTGCGGGTATCAGGGGTCCAGCGGGACGGGATCCCAGCCGTAATCCTGATAGGCGGTGATGCCCAGGCCGTTGTCCTGCACATACTGCCGGATGTTGGCCTT
>CADCQZ010000339.1 GCA_902803675.1 uncultured Eubacteriales bacterium | reverse complement strand
TTCGATCCCCGAAGGGCCTCCAACTGGACGAACTGCGCCGTGAGGGACGACTGCGTCATCGTGAACGGTGAAGCCGAGGTCACCTATGATTACCGGATCCGCAAGGACGTCACGGGGACCTTCACCCTGAAGGTCAGCCCGGTCCGGGTGAAATTGGCCTCGGTGGAACTCAAGGCGGCAAGCCTCACCTATACGGGGGAGGAGATCGTGCCGGATCTGACCGTGAAAGCGAAGGCGGACGGCCGGGTCATCACCCTGGAGAAGGACATCGATTACACGGTCACCTGCGCGAACAACGTGAACAGGGGCACGGCGAAGGTCACCGTCAGCGGCATCGGCGGCTGCCGGGGGTCCCTGACGAAGAAGTTCAGGATCGCAGCGGCCCCGATCATAAAAGTGACCGTGAACAAAGCATCCGTTCTCTACACGGGACAGGCCCTCAGGCCGGCGGTGACGGTGAAGGCGAAGCCGGGCGGAAAGACGGTGACCCTTGAAGAGGGCAAAGACTACAAGGTGTACTATAAGAACAACGTGAAGGCCGGCACGGCCACGGTCATTGTGAAGGGAAAGGGCAATTACACCGGCACCCTTCAAAAGACCTTCACGATCAAGCCGGTGAAGATCCTTAAAGTGACCCTGGACGCCGACCGCGCGGCTTACACGGGAGAGCCGGTCACTCCCGGGGTGACGGCGCGCACGAAAACAGGCGGCGCGCTCAAAGTGCTCACCGAGGGGAAGGACTACACCGTGACCTACGCGGACAACGTGGAGAAAGGCATCGCTTCCGTCACCGTGAAGGGCATCGGGAATTACACCGGCACCTTCGTGAGATATTTCACCATCGAGTGAGCATCCCGGCGCCGTTCTCCGGACGGATGGGAAAGTGTGGAAAATGAGGGACAGGAGTTTCCCTCCGGGCGGCGAAATAACAAAAGCGCCGCCCGTTTTTTAACGCGGCGCGGAAAGGGAGAGCATCATGTTCGATCGTGAACGCGAAGCTTTGGACAGGCATTCCTTCATCCTGGGCATGATCACCGCCTTTTGCGAGTGCGTGGCCGGGGGCTGCAAGCGCCTGGCCCTGAGCCCGCCCCTTGAAACGGAGGACTATACGGCCGTGGCCCGGGAGGCGGAGGAGATCATCGAGCGGCACGGCCTCATCCATTATCACGAAGAGAATCTGGACCTGCCGGAGGAGGACCGGTCCCATTGGATCGTGATCGCCGCGCGGCGGGGCACCGTCGACGAATACCTGGAAAAACGCGCCCGGGGGCTGAACCCCAAAGGGTCCCTGGAGCCTTTTGTCGACCTGCTCAGCTACCGCCCGGAGGAGGGCGTGAGCACGGGGTACGACGCCTGGCGGGACCTGTTCCCCCGGGAGAAAAGATGACGACGGAGGGAACGGATATGGACTATCAGGCCATCAACGCGAAGACCATCGACCGCTGGGTGGACGAGGGCTGGGAATGGGGCCGGCCCATCACCCACGAGGATTATCTGAAGGCGAAGGCCGGGGACTGGGACGTGTTCCTCACCCCGACGAAGCCCGTCCCGCACGCCTGGTTCGGCGATCTGAAGGGCAAAAAGATCCTGGGCCTGGCCTCCGGCGGCGGGCAGCAGATGCCCGTGTTCGCCGCCCTGGGCGCCGAGTGCACGGTGCTGGATCTGTCTTCCCGGCAGATCGAGAGCGAGCGGCAGGTGGCCGAGCGGGAGGGGTACCCGATCCGGATCATACAGGGGGACATGACCAAACCCCTGCCCTTTGAGGACGGGGAGTTCGATATCGTGTTCCACCCGGTGGCCAACTGCTATATCCGGGAGGTGAGGCCCGTGTGGCGGGAGTGCTTCAGGGTGCTCAGGCCCGGCGGTGCCCTCATCGCGGGCACCGACCACTATGTCAACTACATCGTGGACGCGGACGAGAAGATGATCGTGAACACCCTGCCCTTCGATCCCCTGAAAAATCCCGAGCAGATGGCGCAGCTTGAAAAGGACGACGCGGGGGTGCAGTTCTCCCACTCCCTGGAGGAGCAGATCGGCGGCCAATTGGAGGCCGGCTTCATCCTGAAGGCCCTGTACGAGGACGTGAACGGCGTGGGCCGCCTGAGCGAGATGAACATCCCCACCTTCCTGGCCATGCGGTCGGTCAAGCCGGAGTGAGTACCCGGTGAAACGGAGAAAGGAGGCGCCATGATCCAGGAGATCGGCCCCCATGCGCTCAACAACGCCTATGCCCCCCGGCCGCCCCGGGAGGGGGACAGGGCCATGATCTTTGACGGGGCGGGCGCCCTGCTGTCCCGGCCGGAGGCCGGTGTCCTTCTTTTTCCGGGGCACGAGAGCGTTCCCCGGGAGGGATTTCTGTATCTCTTCAGCGTGGACGACACCGCTTACTACCTGGCGCCGGTGCCCGATCCCCTGCCGGAGGGCTTTGCCTTCCGCGCCCTGAGGGAATTGAGGCCCCTGTGCCGGGGTCCGGAGATCTTCGCGGCCTTCACCGCGTACCACCTGTGGGGCTGGTATAGGGACACCCGCTTCTGCGGGCGCTGCGGCACGGCCCTCACGCATCATGGTAAGCAGCGGGCCATGCGCTGCCCTTCCTGCGGCCTCATCGTCTATCCCCGGATCTATCCCGCGGTGATCGTGGGCGTCATCCGGGGGGACAGCCTTCTGATCACCCGGTACCGGGAGGGCTTCAGGCACAACGCCCTGGTGGCGGGCTTCACCGAGATCGGGGAGACCCTGGAGGGCACGGTCCGGCGGGAAGTGATGGAGGAGACGGGCATCCGGGTGAAAAACATCCGCTACTGGGCCTCCCAGCCCTGGGGCCTGGCCGGGGATATCCTGACGGGCTTCTACTGTGAGGCGGACGGGGACGATCCCATCCGCATGGACGAGAGCGAACTCAAATACGCTCAGTGGGTCCCCCGGCGTGAGATCGTGCTCCAGCCGGACGACCTGAGCCTGACCAACGCCATGATGAAGGCGTTCCGGGACGGCGCCGAACGGATCGAAAGGGAGGGATAAGGCCATGATCAGGGCCGTGCTCACCATCGATGATATCCCGTCGCGGGTGACCCCCGCCATCGTGGACTGCCTGTGCGCCAGGGGCATCACGGCGCTCATGTTTGCCGAGGGGCAGCGCCTTGAAAAGTATCCCGATGAGGCGGTGTACGCGCTCCAGAAGGGCATGATCGTGGGGAACCACTCCTGGTCCCATCCCCATTTCTCGTCCCTCCCGTATGAGGAGGGCGTCCGGGAGATCGAAAGATGCGAGGAGGCGCTTGATGAACTGTACGCCCGGGCGGGGGTCCCGCGGCGCTTCAGGCCCTTCCGCTTCCCCTACGGGGACAAGGGCGGCGCGAACAAAGAGGCCTTCGGGCGGCACCTGAAGGATCACGGCTTTTCCAAGCTGCGGGACGACACGATCCCCTGGCCCTGGTGGCATGAGCAGGGCCTGGACCGGGACACCGACACCTTCTGGACCTTCGATTTCATGGAGTACCGCATCCGTCCGGGCAGCGGCTTTACCGGGGACGATGTGTTCAAAAGGATCCTCGATCCCGCGCCCGCCGCAGGCGCACCCCTTCTGAGGGACGGCGGCAGCCACATCCTGCTCCTGCACGCCCACGACGAGACCGAGAAAACGCTGCCCGGGTATTACCGGCTGTTCATCGATGCGCTGCTCGAGCATGGCGTCGTGTTCGATCCCCCGGTGTTTTTCTAAAGCGCGGCGGGAGCGGATATCAAAAGCGTCCCCGTGCCCGTAAAACGCGGGCACGGGGACGCTGTGTTTGGATGCTTTTGGCCGGGCCGCTCAGTGGCTGGAGGACGCCGCGGCGCTCGAGGCGGCGGCGGAAGCGGCGATGGCCGCGCACATCATCATCTGCTGGGCGATCACGGCGTTCAGCGCCATCTGCTGGGGGATCAGCGAGGAGGATACGTCCGCCTTGACCGGGTGCAGGTCCG
>CADCQZ010000338.1 GCA_902803675.1 uncultured Eubacteriales bacterium | reverse complement strand
GCCCTGGACGAGGGCTGTGTGGTCCAGGCGGACAATGTGGACTGGCAGGGCATCAGCGCCCGCCTGGTCACGCTGCGCTTCACCTCCGGGATCGAGATCACGGCGGCCGCGCCCGCGGAAGCGGCGCCCCTTCTCAAGCGCGGGGGCATGACCCTCGCCGGGAATACGGACCTGAAGGTGGTCACCATGGACGCTTCCCTGGCCATGGGCCCGGGAGGCGCCTGCCTGTATTTCAGCTCCGGCCAGGCGGCCTACTGCCTGTACGGCCCCGGGATGACGGGGGAGCAGGTGCTTCATGTGGGCCTGGGGCTCACTTCGAGGAACGTGTACTGATAAAAGGAGATGACGGATATGAAACGCTTTACGGCGATCCTTCTGGCGCTCATGATCCTCCCCATCGGCGCGCTCGGCGCCTCGGTGAGGGATATCGGGACCATGGAAACGGAACACGACAGCGGCGTGAACGCCCTTTTGGACGTGGTGCTCACCGCGGCCATGGTGCGGGACGAGCGGGCCCTGGCCGAGGGTGAAAAGCCTTCGGAAGGGCTCGTCGAGGCGGTGTTCGGCGTGTACACCTACTGCGAGACCGGCGCCCTCACGGCGGAACTGAGCGGGGAGGACGCCGCGGCGCTCTACCGGGCCTTCTTCGGGGAAGGGGAGTATGCCCTGCCCGAGAGCGGCAGCTGCCCCTGCGTTACGATCGAGGACGGCGTGATGAAGATGGACCTGGAGGAGCTGGCCGAAAGGCCCCTGGCGGGCCTGTGGATCTACGAGACCCGGATCCCGGAGGAGAACAGGGTGATCGTCAAGGGCGACATGTTCACCGCCCGGGGCTATGTGTTCGCCTCGGCCTGGGATGTGCCGGACTGGGCGCTCACCTGGTACTGCTCCGCCTCGGCCCTGCTGGAGCGGGACGAGGGCGCCCTGTTCGGCTGGCGCGTGGTATCCTTTGAGCTGGGGGAGATCTATCTGGACGGGGCCGTGACGGGATGGAGAGAGGTCGCCGATGAGGAGGCCGGGTATTCCCTCCTGGTGCCGGGCGTGCTGGAGCCAAACGGGACGGGATCCTTCGCCACCTTCGACGGGCAGGTCGCCATGACCGTGGAAACGCTGCCCCTCATGGACGAAAGCGCCGCGAAGGCTTATTTTGAGAACGCGTCGGATCTTAAGACCGAACGTGTGGACGAGGGGATGCTGTTTGCCACCCTGGAGGAGAGCGGGCGTACCCGGCTCCTGATCGCGGGCACGGACCTGTTCAAGGCCTACCTGATCACCCTGACGTATCCGGAGGCCCGGCGGGACGAGATGACGCTGTACCTGGAGTTCATCCGTAATTCCTTCAACGAGGCGGGTAATGTCAATGGTTAAGAAGATCGCGGCCCTGATGCTCCTGTGCGCCCTGCTGCTGCCCGCCGCGGGCCTTGGAGAACGGGGCGTTGAATACGTGGAAGGCGCGCGCTGCTTCCCGGACGAGGAGAACTGGACCTACCGGTTCGAGTACCGCTATCCCCACCTGATCGCCCTGAACGATTCCGACGCCGCCGCCTTTATGGTGAACGAGACCATGGACACGGTGATGCGGGAGATGCTGGAGCTGGTGATCCCCATGTTCGCCCATTCCGACGTGATGACGGAGGACGGGCAGGTGATCGTCCGGCAGACCTACGAGGTGACCGCGCTGACGGAGAGGATCTTTTCCGTGCTGATGACCCGGCGCGAGGAACGGGACGGCGAGGAGCATGTCACCCTGGAGGGCACCACCTTCGATGTGGGGGGCGAGTACGCCGGTGAGATGCTGACCTTAAGGGGCCTGGTGCGCGTGGCGGATTCCTCGGACCAGCTGGGCCGGGCGGTGCTCCCCGTGCTGTGGGAAAAGTACCGGGCTCTGGAGGCCGAGGGGGAAGTGCTCGCGATCACGGACGAGGAGGCCTTCCTGGACGCGGCGGCCCCCACGATGGATTTTGTCGCGGACGGTGAGGAGAACGCGGTGTTCTTTTTCCAGCCCTCCCTGTTTCAGGGGGAATACAGGGGGCCCCGCACCGTCACCCTGACCCCGGCGGAGCTGGAGGCCCTGGCTGAGAACGTGCCGGCGGAGGATAACGAATACTGATGAGGCGATGAGAGGCGGAACGATGAAACGCATCACGATCATACTGCTGGCCCTGTGCCTTCTTTTGAACGGCGCGGCGCTGGCCGAGGGCGGGAAAGGGCCGGAGCCGGCGGACGGCGGCGCGGCCGCGGAGATCCCCCTGGAGGAGCCCGGGCCGGATGAGGAGCCCGAGCCGGTCGACGGGGCGGAAGCGGAACTGCCCGTGCCGGCGGAGACGCCCGAACCCACTCCCGACCCGCAGGCGCTGGTGGTAGTGGAACCGCCCCGGGCGGAGGGCGCCCTCGTTTACGGCCAGCCGCTGAGCCGGGTCGCCCTTGCCGGCGGCGCGGTCACTGTGGACGGTGTCGAGGCGGAAGGAATGTGGGAGTTCACCTCCCCGGAGGAGATGCCCGAGCCGGGCGTCCGGGACGCGGCTGTCCGGTTCGTGCCCGTGAAGAAGGGCTGGCCGGCCCCCGAAGCGTCGGTGCGCGTCACCGTGCGCAAGGCGGCCCCCGATATCACCCTGCCCAGGACCAGCGGCATCGTCTACGGGCAGCCCCTTTCCTCCTGCGTGCTCAGCGGCGGGGCGGCCAGGAATCCCAACACGGCGGGCCTGCCCGACGTGGTGGGCGTCTTTTCCTGGGAGAACCGGGATTTCGTGCCGGGCGTGGGGGACCAGAACTGCCGGGCCGTGTTCACGCCCCTCGGGAACGATGAGGACCTGTACTATCCCGTGTATTTCACGGTCACCGTCAAGGTGGACAGGCGGCCGGTCACGGTGGAGATAAAGCCCGTCTTCGACGGCACCCTCGGCTATTCCGGCTCCGTGGGCAGTCTGAACGTATCCGGCGGCACGGTGAAGGATTACAGCGGCCGGGAGGTGGCGGGCACCTGGGCGCCCGAGGATCCCGATCTGAGGCCCCGGGTGGGCCTGTCGGAGGTCATCGTGGTGTTCACGCCCCAGGACACGATCCATTACAGGACCGTCAGGACCCCCGTCTCCCTGGAGGTGGTCCCCTCCCGGCCTGTTCTTTCGCTGGACCGGATGACCCTGCCGGCGGGCACGGATATCGAGACCCATACGCCCACGGGCACCGCCGTGAACGCGGCCGGTGAAACGGTGGAAGGCGTGTTCTCCTTCGACAGCGACGGGCCGGTGGCCCTGGGCAGCGGGGAGTACGCGGTGGAATTCATCCCCTCGGACAGGAACCTGTATGAGCCGGCGGCGGGCGTGTGCACCGTGAGCGGCGTCCTGAGGGAAGTGGCTGTCGAGGCCTCCTGGTCCGGCGTGTACGGCCAGAGCCTTTCCCGGGGCGTGACGACCTTCACGGCCCTTGGCGCCGACGGGGAAACGGTGAAGGGGGACCTTCGCTTCAGGGACCCGAACCGGTCACCGGCTTTTAATGAGGGGACGGCCGAGGCGGTATTCACCCCCGCGGAGGCGGGATACGCCGCGGCGAAAGTGGCCGTCAGGCTGGATATCGAGCCCCGCCGGGTCACGGTGACCCCCGTGGACGAGATGAACGTGTTCTATCTGGGCGAAACGGAGGGCAGCCTCTACTACACCCTGAGCGAGGAAGTGGCCGTCCTCGGATCCCTCAGCCGGGCGGAAGGCACGGGCGAGGGCAGGTACCCCGTCGAGATGGGCACCCTTGTGTCCGCGGAGGAGGGCATCGAGCTCTATCTGGCGCCGGGCCATGTGGTTTCCGTCGAGCCCTATCCGGGCACATACAGGATCGCCCTGAGCCCGGAAGCGCCGGAGGACGGCTGGTATCATGAAGCGCCCCTGATGCTGCCCCCCGAGGGCTTTGAGATCTCCCTGACGGGGGAGGCGGGATCCTTCGCGGATCAGCTGCCGGCCCCGGAGGGCGAGGGCTGCACCGTGTACCTGAGGAAGACCGGCGGCCCCCATGCCGGCGCGGTCACCGCGGGGCAGGCTGTGGAGTATCGGTTCATGCCCGGCTCCGACGAGGACCCGGCGCCGGACGGCTCTGAGAAGGACGCGCTGGAGCGCCTGAAGGACAGCGAGGGATTCAGGAACGCGGACCGGGTGGCATTGAGCCCCGACGGCCGCACAGCCGCGGCCTTCACGGACGGGATCCTCACGGTGACGGATGTCGTGAGCGGCGAGGTCCTGTACACGGGCGCGGCGGAAACAAAGGACAGGTTTTATTTCGGGGAGGACGGGAAATTGTACCTGGACACCGGGCGCTTCGACCCCGCCTCATCGACCTTCGAAAAATATGACGGCGCCGGGGAGTAGCCTCTGACCGCCGCCGAACTTAAGACCGCGTGAGCGTCCGGATCGTCCGATCCGAAGGCCCCGCGGTCTTTTTTAATGATGATTTGCATAATTATAGCGTAAAAATGCATTATAATGCAAAATAAAGTGGAAATTATGCCAATTTATCGATTGTTATATGCATATTTATGTATTATACTGCATGCATCCCCGATGACGGGGGAATCGAAAGGAGATCAAGAAAATGAAAAAGATCATTGCGATCATGGCCGCCGCTGCGATGCTTTCCCTGTGCTGCTTCACCGCTTTCGCGGACACCCTGGTGATGGGCACCAACGCGAACTTCCCGCCCTATGAGTACTGGGAGGGCGACACCATCGTGGGCATCGACGCCGAAGTGGCCGCGGCCCTGGCGGCGAAACTGGGCATGGACCTGCAGATCGACGATATGGACTTCGGCGCCATCATCAACGCCGTGGCCAGCGGCAAGGCCGATATGGGCATGGCCGGCATGACCGTCACCGAGGAGAGGCTGCAGAGCGTCAACTTCTCCGTGAGCTACGCCACCGGCATCCAGGCGATCATCGTCAAGGAAGGCTCTCCCATCGCTTCCGTGGATGACCTGTACGCGGAAGGCGCCTCCTACATGATCGGCGTCCAGGAGTCCACCACCGGTGACATCTACTGCAGCGACGACTTCGGCGAGGACCACGTGTCCAAGTACAAGAACGGCGCGGACGCCGTGGCGGCCCTGGTGGCTGGCAAGGTGGACTGCGTGATCATCGACAACGAGCCCGCCAAGGTGTTCGTGACCAGCAACGAGGGCCTCAAGATCCTGGACACCGAGTACGTGGAGGAGCAGTACGCCATCGCCATCGCTCTGGAGAACACCGAGCTGCTGGATAAGGTCAACACCGCCCTGCAGGAGCTGATCGATGACGGCACCGTCGCCGGGATCGTGGCCAAGTACATCAGCGCCGAGTAAAGACAGGCGCGTCCCAAAGTTGAATATCCCGCGGGGAGCATGTCGCTCCCCG
>CADCQZ010000337.1 GCA_902803675.1 uncultured Eubacteriales bacterium | reverse complement strand
GGGCACCGGGATACGCTATTGTATTTCCGGTGCTTTTTTGCGTTGGAAATCATTGACAAGCCGCTTTAGCGTGCTAAACTGTACGGGAATTTGAGAGGAAAGGCGGGGGCAGTCATGAAGCGGATCGAGTTGGGTCACAGCGGCCGGAACATCACCGTATACGGCGCCCCCTTCGGAGCGGCAGGCTTTTTCGATGCCCTGCGCTTTTACTTTTATATTTTTTATTTGGGCGAGCCCCTGCCCGCCGGTGAGCGCCGGTCCTGATGAATGAGGAATTCATTGAGGCGGTCCTGCCGGAAGGGAGGGCCGCCTTTTTGAATACAAAATCAAGGAGGATAACATCATGAAGAAACTGGCAGCCGTACTGATCGCTCTTTTCCTGCTCGCGGGTGTGAGCGCCGTTGCCGAGGATACCTATAAGGTGGGTGTGTGCCAGCTGGTGCAGCATGTCGCCCTGGACGCCGCCACCCAGGGTTTCCAGGATGCCCTGAAGGCCAAGCTCGGTGACAAAGTGGTCTTCGATGTGCAGAACGCTTCCGGCGATTCCGTCACCTGCTCCACCATCGTGAACGGGTTCGTGTCCGACAATGTGGATCTGATCATGGCCAACGCCACGCCGGCTCTCCAGTCCGCCGTAGCCGCCACCGGTGACATCCCGATCCTGGGCACCAGCATCACGGATTACGCCACGGCCCTGGATATCGACGACTGGACCGGCGCTACCGGGATGAACGTGTCCGGCACCTCGGATCTGGCGCCCCTGGATCAGCAGGCCCAGATGCTCCACGATCTGTTCCCGGACGCGAAAAAGGTGGGCCTGCTCTACTGCTCCGCGGAACCCAACTCCAAGTACCAGATCGACAATATCAAAGTGTACCTGACGGATATGGGCTATGAGTGCGCGGAGTACACCTTCTCCGACTCCAACGATGTGGCCTCTGTCACCCAGAATGCCTGCGACGGCTGCGATGTGATCTATATCCCCACGGATAACACCGCCGCTTCCTGCACCGAGGCCATCCGGAACGTGGTGGAGCCCGCAGGGAAGCCCGTGGTGGCCGGAGAGGAAGGCCTGTGCGCGGGCTGCGGCGTGGTGACGCTGTCCATCAGCTACTATGATCTGGGCTACGCCACCGGTGAGATGGCGTATGAGATCCTGGTGAACGGCGCCGATGTTTCCGCGATGGAAGTGCGCTTCGCGCCGAATGTGACCCGGATGTACAACGCGGAACTGTGCGGGCTGTTCGGGATCGATATCCCCGAAGGCTACGTCGCCATCCAGTGATCTGAAAAATGCCGGGGCCTGCCTGCGGGCCCCGGCCCATTCCCTTTCAGGAGGAAAACATGGATCCCTCAGCGCTTTTGAACGCGATGCCCGGCGCCATATCCCAGGGGCTGATCTGGGGCATGATGGCCATCGGCGTCTATATCACCTATAAAGTACTGGATCTGGCGGATCTCACGGTGGACGGCAGCATGGCCACCGGCGGCGCGGTCTGCGTCATGCTGATGCTGGAAGGCGTCAATGTGTGGATCGCGCTGCTGTGCGCCGTGATCGCCGGCATGCTGGCGGGGCTTTTGACGGGCATCTTCCATACGGCCCTGGGCATCCCGCCCATCCTGGCGGGCATTCTGACCCAGCTGTCATTGTATTCGGTCAACCTCGCCATCATGCAGTTCAAGGCCAATCAGGGCATCAACGTCACGAAATATCACCTTTTGATCACCCAGCGGCAGGTCAGGTCCCTGAGCTTTTCGAACCCGATCGTGATCTCGCTGATCTTCCTCGCGGCCCTGATCGCGCTGCTGTACTGGTTCTTCGGTACGGAGCTGGGCAGTTCGCTGAGGGCCACCGGTGCCAATGAGCACATGTCCCGGGCTCAGGGCATCAACACCAATGTGGCCAAGATCCTGGGGCTCATGATCTCCAACGGCATCGTGGCGCTCTCATCGGCGCTGCTGGCCCAGTACCAGGGCTTCGTGGATGTCAATATGGGGCGGGGCGCCATCGTGATCGGCCTTGCCGCGGTGATCATCAGCGAAGTGCTCTTCGGCAGGAAGTTCATCAACTTCGCGCTGAAGCTGACGGGCGTGGCGATCGGCGCCGTGATCTACTATATCGTGATCCAGATCGTATTGTGGATGGGCCTCAACACCAACCTGCTCAAGCTGCTCACGGCGCTTCTTGTGGCTCTCTTCCTGGGGATCCCGTACTGGAAGGCTCATATGGCCTCATGGGGGAAAGCGAAAGGAGGCGCGAAGAATGCTTGACGTGAAGGACGTGAAAAAGACCTTCAATGCCCGCACCGTCAACGAGAAAACGGCCCTGGACGATCTGAGCTTCCATATGGATGACGGGGATTTCGTGACCGTCATCGGCGGCAATGGCGCGGGCAAATCCACGCTGCTCAACGCCATCGCGGGAGTGTGGCCCATCGATCACGGCAGCATCGTGCTGGATGGCGTGGACATCTCCCGCCTGCCGGAACACAAGCGCGCCCTTTGGCTCGGGAGAGTGTTCCAGGATCCGATGACCGGGACGGCCGCCACCATGCAGATCGAGGAGAACCTGGCGCTGGCGGCGCGGCGCGGGGACAGGCGCACCCTGCGCAGCGGCATCACCGGCAGGGAAAGGGAGAGCTACCGCGAAAGGCTCGCCGCCCTGGGCCTGGGGCTGGAAGACCGCATGACCGCCAAGGTGGGGCTCCTCTCCGGCGGCCAGCGGCAGGCTCTCACGCTGCTCATGGCCACGCTCAAAAAGCCGAAGCTCCTGCTGCTGGACGAGCACACCGCGGCCCTGGATCCCCGGACCGCCGCCAAGGTGCTGGAGCTGTCGGAAAAGATCATCAACGAGGAACATCTCATGACCCTGATGGTGACCCACAATATGCGGGACGCGATCCGTTACGGCAACCGCCTCATCATGATGCACGACGGAAGGATCGTGATCGACATCAGCGGCGAAGAGAAGAAAAGCCTCACGGTGGAGAGCCTGATGTCGGCATTCTTCAGGGCCAGCGGTGAGGAATTCGTGAATGACAGGGCCCTGCTGAGCTGAAAAAGCTCCGCGGCGCTCATGGCTGTTCCCGATGGGTCTCGCAGGCCGGTCGGGAACAGTTTTTTGTTTCCGGCGGCTCATCAGGGAAGAAAAAAGTGGCTTTTGCCGCTCAAATGTGTATAATGGTTCTGAATGATTTTTTACCTGAAGGGATGGTGCAGCCATGAAGAGGATGACCGCGCTTTTGATCATCGTGATGCTCTCGGTAACGGCCTTCGCTGTCGGTGAAGAGACAGCCGACTGGAAGGGGACAGCTTATCCTGTCAGCGCCGAAACCCTGGAATTGAAGGATGATCAGATCGATATCGGAGCGCTGATCGGTTTTCTCAAACAGTTCCCGGGCCTTAAACAGGTGGATATGTTCGAAACGCCCGTTACCATCGATCAGATCGATCTGATGACCGCCTCCCTGCCGGAGGTGACTTTCGGGTGGACCATGGCGGTGCCCTGCGTCAATCCCGCCCATCCGGAGCGGAAGGCACACTATATCAGGACGGACGCGGAAGTGTTTTCCACCCTGCACAACAACCAGTGCACCAATCATACTTCCCAGGACCTGTCCATCCTCAAATACTGCACGAAGATGCTGGCGCTGGATATCGGGCATAACGCGGTGGACGATCTGAGCTTCGTTGAGACCATGCCGCGTCTGAGGGTGCTGATCATCGGGCGCAACAAGGTGACCGACCTCACGCCCCTTGAGAACTGCCCGGATCTGGAATACTTTGAAGCCTTCACCAACAACATCGGGAGCGTGGCGCCGCTGCTCAGGTGCTCGCATCTTCTGTTCCTCAATATCCCCAACAACCGGGTGCAGGATCCGGAGCTCTTCGCGCAGATGACCAGCCTCAAAAAGCTGTGGGCGTTCAATTACCACACCCGGGATCTGAACAATGATCAGGTGCCGGGAAACATCAAGCAGCTGATCCGTGAGTCCCTGCCCGACTGCAAGATCAACTGGAGCAGTTCCGGCAACGGAGGCGGGTTCAAGGACGACATGATCGTGGAGATGTTCAATTCCGGCGTGTATAAACCCTTCGCGGGCGGGCTCGAAGCGCCGCAGGAGTAACACGAAAAAAGACTTTGGTATAAAAACGCATCGATGATCAAAAGAACGGTCTGACAGACATCGACAGGAGGAAGCTCTTATGGAAAGATGGATCCGCGCGCGCTTTCAACCCGGCCTGCCCCTGGGCAAGGACGGCAGACGCGTCACTGCCGGAAAGGAACACATCGCCCTGTCCCGAAAAGCGGCCCGGGAAGGCATGGTGCTTTTGAAAAATACGGATCACATCCTGCCGCTTGAAATGGGCTGCAGGGTAGCGCTGTTCGGCAAAGCCACCATCGATTACGTAAAGGGCGGCGGCGGCAGCGGCGACGTGATCGTGCCCTATGTGAGGAATATCTATGATGGGTTTTCCGAGGTCATCGGGCCGGGGAACATCTATCCCGGCACCGTGGATTTTTACCGGGAGTACACCCTGGCCCGGTATAAAGAAAACTGGGTGCCCGGCATGATGGCGGAGCCCGAGGTGCCGGAAGCACTCCTCCGGGGCGCCCGTGCCTTCACGGATACGGCGGTCATTTCCATCAGCCGGTTTTCCGGCGAGGGCTGGGACCGGAAGTATCCGGGCGCGCCCGTCAAGCGGCAGGAACCTGTGACTTCGGACCCGGTCAGCATGAGCGACGCGCTCTTCGAAAAGGGCGATTTCTACCTGTCCGAGGCGGAAAAACATATGATCGACGCCGTCGCCGGAGCGTTTGAGAAGACCATCGTGGTGCTCAATGTGGGCGGCATGGTGGAGACGGCCTGCTTCCGGGACGATCCTCGTATCAAGGGCCTGCTCATGGCCTATCAGGGCGGCATGGAAGGCGCGTGCGCCGAGGCGGAGCTGCTGATGGGCCTGTATACGCCCGCCGGGAAGCTGACGGACACCTTTGCCGAAAAGCTTGAGGACTATCCGGGCTGCGCGGATTTCTACGAGAGTGAGGAATACGCGAACTACACGGAGGACATCTACGTCGGCTACCGGTATTTCGAGACGATCCCCGGCGCGGCGGAGAAGGTGGTCTATCCCTTCGGATACGGCCTGAGCTACACGACCTTCGCCCTGTCCGGTCACGGCGCCTGCTTCAGGGATGAGACGGTCGAGATCGCCGTCACGGTCACCAATACGGGGTACAGGGAAGGCCGCGAGGTGGTCCAGGTCTATTACAGCGCCCCCCAGGGGAAGCTCGGCAAGCCAAAGAAGGTGCTGGCCGGATACAGGAAGACTTCCCTTCTTGCCCCCGGCGCGTCCGAGAGAGTCATCATCCGCTTCCCGGTGTCCCAGATGGCCAGCTATGACGATCTTGGAAAGGTCGCCATGTCCGCGTGGGTGCTTGAAAAGGGCGATTACCGCTTCTTCGTGGGCACCAGTGTGCGGGACGGCGAATGGCTCGGGGAAGCCTGGATCCAGGCGGAGGACCGGGTCACTGAGCAGCTGACGGCCCGGATGGTCCCCGCGAAACTCAAAAAGAGACTGAAGTCTGACGGCAGCTTTGAGGATCTGCCCGAAGGTACGCCCTGTGATACAGACTCCAATGCCCTGACGCCCATGAAATGGGAGGAGATCCACTCCCTGCCCGAGATCCGGGGGGTGCCCAGGCGGCAGAACTACGGACAGGGTGAGAGGTTAAACCTCAAGGACGTGGCTGACGGCAAAGTGAGCCTGGATGATTTCGTACGATCGCTGTCTGACGAGGATATCGCTCATCTGCTGGGCGGGCAGCCCAATGTGGGGCTCGCCAACACCTTCGGCTACGGGAACAATACGGTATACGGTATCCCGAACATCATGACGGCGGACGGCCCGGCGGGAATCCGTTTCCTGCCCGGCGCGGGCGTGACCACTACGGCGTTTCCCTGCGCCACGCTGCTTGCCGCCACCTGGGATCCTTCCGTCACCTATGAGGTAGGAGCCGCCGCCAGCCTGGAAGCCAGGGAAAACAACATCCAGGTGTGGCTGGCCCCGGGCGTGAACATCCACCGCAATCCTCTGTGCGGCAGGAATTTTGAGTACTACTCCGAGGACCCCTATCTGGCGGGCAAGCAGGCCGTGGGCATGATCAGGGGCGTCCAGTCCAACCGCGTGGCGGCCACTCCCAAACATTTCGCCCTGAACAATAAAGAGACCAACCGCAGGAACTGCGACTCCAGAGCCTCCGAAAGGGCCATCCGGGAGATCTACCTGAAGCAGTTCGAGATCCTGGTGAAGGAAGCGCGGCCCTGGTCCATCATGTCCAGCTACAACATCATCAACGGTCACAGGGCCAGCGAGAACAGGGACATGCTCACCGGGATCCTGAGGGAAGAGTGGGGCTTTGACGGCATGGTGACCACAGACTGGTGGACCCTGGGCGAGCATTACAAGGAAGCGGCCGCAGGCAACGACATGAAGATGGCCACCGGTTTCGCGGACAGGCTCCTGGAAGCTCTGGGGAAGGGCGCTGTGACGAGGGAAGAGCTTATAAAAGCGGCGAAGAACGTGCTCACACTCATCCTGAGGACGGACTGGTGATATCGGGATAACATTATCCGGCAATTAAAGACGGCATGGCGCGGGAACACCGGTCATGCCGTTTTTTTTATATCCTATCGATCTGAAGGGGTTTTGCCTCACATTTATACGCTCAGGTATCTTTCCATCACAGCGGCGGACACCACGTACATGCCGGCGGAGTAGATGAGAGCGACCACGGTCTCCACGATGAGGACGGTGTTGAGCACCATGCCCTGGGTGAGGAACACCCGCTGAAGGGTATTGAGCAGGATGGTCAGCAGGATAAAGAAGATGAAGGTCACGAGCCCGTTGAAGCGTTTCCCGTTCAGCAGAGCGGAAGAGATGATATCGGCCAGGAAGGCGATGGACACCGTGGCCAGCCAGGAGGACAGCATTTCCGCCGTGAGGCACAGGACACCGTTCAGGTCCAGCTCGATCTCGGCGTTGATCGCGGACAGGAACTGCGTCACGTATTCCTTCAGCGCTTCCAGCTGGCCGATGCGGCTGAACAGCAGTGTTACGTCCAGGGCTCCCAGCAGGAAGAAGAAGGCCCCCGCCAGTACCAGGGAGATGCCGTTCTCCAGCATCTTGGCTCCCAGGATCTGATAGCTGTTCCTGGGCGTCATATACAGCATGTATCCCTGTTTGGTGTTCATGTCCCGGTGAAGGGTCAAAACACTCTGGATCCCGATGAGCAGGATGCCGCCGAAGGCGATCATGGTGAGCAGGAAAGCCATAGCGACGATGATCTCATCCGTATTGCCTTGGCTGTTCCTGACAAAAAGGGCGATCAGGAAAGCCAGTTCCGCCGCGGCGGTGATGCCCAGGATGATCAGCTTCATGGCCTGAGTTTTGCGCAGCTCGTATTTAAGCAGTTGTTTCATGTCATTCCACCTCCGTGTGCCCGTAGATCTGCCGGTATCTGTCCGCCATGGAAACGCCGTCCGCCATGCGCATATCCTCCAGGTCCCGCACCTCCACCACATGGCCGTTTTTGATGAAGATCGCCCGGTCGGAGATCGCTTCCATCTCCTCCACCAGATGGCTGGACAGGATCAGCGCCTTATCGGGGGAGGCTTCCCGCAGGATGCAGGTGCGGATCTCATCCCGAGCCAGAAGATCGATGCCGTTGAAGGGTTCGTCCAGCATGTACACCCTGGCGTCCCTGGCCATGGTGACGGCGATCTTCAGCTTCGCCATCATGCCCGAGGACAGGGAACGGGTGGGCATGTTCTCCTCAAGCTCCATGATCCTCAAAAGTTCCTTGTATTTATCCATGGAAAAGTCTTCAAAGAAATCCCGGTAGTAGTTCCCCACGTCCTTTGCCTTCATCCAGGGATAGAAGTAGGGCTCCGTCGACATATATGCCACATACCGCCGGCTCTCCACGCCGACGCTCTTCCCGTCATACAGGATCTCTCCCGAGGTGGGTTTCATCAGGCCGGCGGCCATTTTCATCCAGGTGGTCTTTCCGCTGCCGTTGGGGCCCAGCAGGGCGTACACATGCCCGGGCTCGATGGTCAGGTCCACATTGTCCACGGCAGTCTTGCTGCCGAATCTCCTGGTCAGTCCTCTGCTTGTTATCATTGGTCCTTTTCCTCCTCTAGTATCAGCTTGACCGCGTCTTCACGCCCGAGGCCCATGCCCTTCAGATCCGCTAAAAAGCGGCTGACGGCCTGCCGGGCCATTTCGTGTTTAAGGCGGCGGATGGCGGTCTCATCCTCCGTCACGAAGGTACCCAGGCCTCGGCGGGTGACGCAGATGCCCTCACGCTCCATTTCCTGGTAGATCCTCGCCGCCGTGTTCGGGTTGATCGAGTACTTTACGGCCAGATCGCGCCCGCCCGGCAGCTTGGCACCGGGGGAGAGCTGCCCGGTCACGATCTGCTGCTTGATCAGGGTGGATACCTGGAGCCAGATCGGTATCATCGGATCGAAATTCACGGCAAACCCTCCTAAGACGTTAGTGCACTAATACAATAGTACACTATGGCGCGCGTGTCAATACCTTTTCAAAAATTTTTCGGGTGTTATCCGTAGAGGACAAAGACAGGCTCCGGGACTGGTACCATGATTTTTGACCGATCAAAAAGGAGTGATGCTTATGAAAAAAACGATGCTGTGCCTCATGGTCCTCGTCATCATGCTCTGCGGGTGTTTCTGTGCCCGCGCGGAAGAGATCGACCTCGGGACCCTCAGCGACGGGCAGATCGTGGACCTGCTCGAAAAGGTGACGGAGGAGATGGTCAAACGGGGGATCGAGAAGACCGCGAAGCTCCCCAAGGGCACCTATATCGCCGGCAGGGACATCCCCTGCGGGAGGTATGTGTGGACCTGCATGGCCACGGGGGATGACTGGGGCAACCTGACGGTGTACTCGGACGGCGGCAAAGGGAAGCAGCTGCTGTGGAACGTAGTCAGCGCGCCGGATGAAGGGGAGGACCCGGATACGGTGTTCCTGACCCTCAACGAGGGCGATGAACTGAAATCCGGTGTCCCGTTCAGCCTGACGATCATGACAGGGATCGTGTTCAGGTAAAGGCAGCGGAAAAACGCGTAAAAAACACGCGCTGTTATAGAGGCACGAAAAAAGGAGGTATGATCATGCCCTATAACAGCAAAGCTTTCGGCGCGGTGATCGCCCGCATACGCGCCGAAAAGGGACTCACTCAGGAAGCGCTGTCCGGCCTTGCCGGGATCGCCCGCAGCCACCTGGTCATGGTGGAGAACGGACGAAAGACCGTGAGGCTGGATACACTCTGGCGCCTCGCGGAGGCGCTGCGGATCCGGACGAGCGATCTGATCCGGCTCACGGAACAGGAGATGGGTGAAGGACGGACTTGAAAAAGCTTTGGGCCTCCGGTCAAACGGAGGCCCTGAGTTTTTTCGATCGGGCTTTGTTTCGTGTTCGGCCTATTCCGGCTGCCGCCAATGCTTGAGAGCGGAGAGCTGGCTGTTAAGGAAACTGCGCCTGTCCTCTTCCGGAGTGCCGGCAGGGTCGGGGATATGGGTGACGATGAAGTCGATCAGCTGTTCCTTGGATACATACATGAACTTTCCGTCCGTGTAGCACCACTTGCAGTAGTCCTCGTTGAATGTGCCGTCCGTTTCACGGCTGAGCAGGCTGTCTTCCGTAAGCGGCATGCCGCAGCACTGACAGAACAGTCGTCTGGGGGAGCCCAACAGGGTGTTGACGGATACGTCGAATTCACGGGAAAGGATCTTCAGGGTGTCGGTATTGGGCTGGGTCTCGCCGTTTTCCCAGCGGCTGACGGCCTGCCTGGTCACCAACAGGCGCTCTGCCAGCTGCTCCTGCGTCAGGCCGTTCTTTTCCCGCAGCGTTTTCAGGATCTCACAGGTGTTCATTGGATCGACCTCCTTGCTTGATGCTGGGGATATTTTATACCCGGTGGATGCTGACCGTAAAGCAACCCGTTGTTGCCGCGGTCAGGCCTTTTTTGTTTTGATCGTGGCCGCGTAGGCGCTGTTGCACAGCCCCAGGACGGCGGAGAGCACGAACAGGGTCTCGATGCCCAGGGTCTGCCAGATCCACCCGCCGAAAAGGGCGATCAGGATCGTGATCAGGTGATTGACGGAGATGCCCGTGGACAGGGTGGCTCTCACCTCGTCCTTGCTTTCCGCCAGATCCTGCACATACACATTGGAAGCCATGGACGCCAGGGATATCATGGAATCCAGGATATAGTTGACGCAGCAGACGATGAAGGCGATGTGGGTGGGGAAGATATGATGGGCGAAACCGTAGAAGAAGCATACCACTACCAGGATGAGGGTATCCATGATCATGACGATCTTGTACCCGAACCGGTCGATGATACGGCCCACCGCCGGGGCTGCGAAAAACGTGCATACGGACGATATGGCGAAAAGGATGCTGATGGTCATGGCGTCCGCGCCGTAGAACAGCACCAGCACGTAGGGCCCGAAGGTGAAAAAGATCTGCTTGCGCGCTCCGTAGAACACTTCCAGCATATAGTATTTTTTGTATTTCTTCCGGAAGTAAAAGCGACGCCTGCTGGAGTCGGTCTCGCTTTCGCCCTTCATGCTGAAGGTGATGAGGGTCCCCAGAGCGATGATCACGGCACTGGCGGTGAATACGGTCTTGTACAGCTCCGACGCGCTGCGGGTAAAGCCGAAAACGGCGATGATGATGAGAAACCCTAAAAGAGTGCCGATCTGATTGACCGCGTTCTGCAGCCCCAGGGCCGACCCGCCGTGCCCTTCCCGGGAGTAATTCAGTGAAAGGGTGTTGCGCATGCCCAGCTGGATATGGTCGCCGAGGGAATAGATGAAGATCGCCAGGATCACCATGGTTTTCGTCGGGGTGATCACGGACTGCATCAGCATGCCGCCGAACATGATCACGGCACCGATCCTGTAGATCTTTTCGGCGGAAAGCATATAGACCGCGGCCAGGATGACCACCAGCAAAAGCCCGGGCAGTTCCCGGAAAAATTCCGATACGCCCTTGTCGAAAGAGGTCATCCGGACCGTCTCGGCCAGGTAATTGTCGATCACGCCCTTATAGAGCCCGTACGCCAGGCCGAAAGTGGCGATGGAGAAGAAAAAGGCCCGGTAACCCGATCCTTCCCGGAATGTTTCAGACAGCTTTTTCATAAAGAGCGCTCCTTTAGTGACGAATGAGCCGGGGAATAAAAGGACATTCTGCCGATGCCGGGGAAAGCCGGCCGTGCTCATTTTCCGGTATCTGTTGTGAGAGGGGAGAAGAGCCAGGCGAGGATATCCGGGTCCGTGAACACGCTCTTTTCCGTGCCGAGATGATCCGTATCGGTCTCACAGATCATCACGTCGACATTGGCCCATTTCAGTTTCTTTTCAAAACCGTAGACCGTGTCCGACCGTATGTCCCGGTCCCTTCTGCCCACATAGAACCGTACCTGGGAACCTGTAAAAGAAGCGGCCCGGATCCCTTCGTTCACGCGGCCCGCGGCTATGAGTATCTTTGTGAAACGGCCGGGATACCTGTTCGCGATGTCCATGGCACCGATCCCGCCCATGCTGAAGCCGCACAGGGAAGAATTCCTTGGGTCCAGGCCATATCTTTCCGTCAGAGTGTCGGCCATCTCCAGGACCGCGTCCGCGACCTTTGCCCATTCGCCCACGCCCCCGGGGATCCGCGGCACGGCGACGAGCGCGGGGACGCACTTCACCGTTCCCGAGATCATGGCGGCGGGCAGCGCCGCTTCAAGGGGATCTCCCCGCATCTGACCTCCGCCGTGCAGGAAAACCGTCAGCACGGTGTCCGCGTCGATCTCAGGGGGTATATAGACCCGGCAGGTCATGGTTTTCTGCGTCCGCTGCGAAAAGACTTCGATCGTTTCGAACACATCCTCCGCGGGCACCGCGGGGGGTAAAAGCAGCAGGGCGATCAGGAACAGGCATAAGACCGTTTTCATCTTCAACATCCTTTGGTTCGGGCATCATGGCCCTTAAGCATCATGGGCGGCCATGAAAGTATTTTACCATTCTCCGGGCAGATGTACTATCTGATTTTTTCATTTTTTTGTATCAAAACGTTCCGGTGGGTGAATGTGAATAAAGAACCTTATTT
>CADCQZ010000336.1 GCA_902803675.1 uncultured Eubacteriales bacterium | reverse complement strand
CTGCATTTCGGATACAGAGAATAATCAAAAGAGCCGCCTGAAAAGCGGCTCATTTTCTTCAGAAGGGCAGATAACCAAGATGCTCCAGCAGGATCTTGATCCCCAACAGGATCAGGATGATCCCGCCGGCCATTTCCGCCTTGCTCTTATATTTCGTGCCGAAGATGCTGCCGATCTTCACCCCCAGAGCGGAGAGTAAAAAGGTGATGACCCCAATGAAGCAGACGGCGGGAATGATCCGCACCGCCAGAAAAGCGAAGGTCACGCCCACGGCCAAGGCGTCGATGCTGGTGGCGATGGCCATGACAAGCATGGCTTTGAACCCCAACGACGGATTCACATGCTCCGGGTCTTTGTCCAGCGACTCCCGGATCATGTTTCCGCCGATAAGGCATAACAGGATCATGGCGATCCAGTGATCCACAGCGGCGATGTATTCGGCGAAGCTGCTACCCAGAAAATACCCGACGAGCGGCATCAACGCCTGAAAGCCGCCGAACCATAGCCCCACGATCACTATATGTTTCCATTGTATCCTGCCGATGGCCAGCCCCTTGCAGACGGCCACGGCAAATGCGTCCATGGAAAGGCCAACAGCCAATATAAATAATTCAAATACGGTCATGTACGCTGTCTCCTGCTAAAAGCATTGTGCATTGTACTAAATCCAGCGTCAAATTGCAATAGGCCGCGGGAATGTATAGGCTATTGGGATTGCTTTTTCCTGAACATCAACGTATACTGAATTTACGCGACTTTTCATGTCTGTCGAATGGAGGGATAATGATGAGTAAAACCGTATGGATCATTCTGATCGTGTGTCTGTGTTTGGCGTTGTGCATCTGCGCCGGGCTGTTCCTGGCGGGACGCATCGCATCCTCTTTCACGGACAGTCAAACGAATACGGATACAAATAAGTATAAGGACTTGAAGAACCCCTATTCTGAGGATGGATCCTATTCTGTTAAAGCGAACGATCTGAAGGAACTGACCATCGACTGGATCAGCGGTTCCGTGACGATAGTGCTGACGGACGGAGACGTGATTCGCATTCAGGAGACAGCCGATAAAACTATCAAGGAGCGGGACGCCCTGCGCTACGGTATCAGCGCAGATAAGCTGCGTATCCAGGCCTGCAGAAAGAACCACCCCGGCAGACTTCCCAGAAAGGATTTGGTCGTGTCCCTCCCCCGTTCCCTGGCTGACCAGTTGCGCGAATGCGAGATCGATACTGTCTCCGCTTCCGTGTCTGCTGCAGGGCTTCACCTGGACGAACTGGAAGTCAATACCGTTTCCGGCAAAGTGGAGCTAAGTAATATGATCGCAGAGGAAGCGGGCATCGATACTGTATCCGGTCCCGTAATACTGCTTGACTCGCAGGTGAGTTCTCTGCGCATGGACAGCGTATCCGGTATGATGAAGGTCTCCGGCAGCGTAAAGAAGATCAAAGTCTCCTCCGTTTCCGGACCCCTGGAATGTAACGCTGACGCTTGCAATGACATCCGCGCCAATACCCTTTCCGGGACTGTCGACTTCATACTCGTTAAAACGCCGGATAAGATGTCTGTCGACACCAGCTCCGGAGATATCCGTATCGCCTTACCTACCGACACCTCCTGTTCCATTCAAATGGACACCATGTCCGGCAAACTTTATCTCAACGGGGAGGCTGTAGGCGCTAAACAGCTCACCCTCGGCGAAGGCGAAGCACAATTCGACATCGACTCTATGAGCGGCAGTGTCTTTATCCGCACCAAATAACCTGGTTTTACGCTTTTTCATTTGACGAATCCGTCACAATCTGCTACTATTGTTTGCAATAAACAAGGAGGATTATCCCATGGCAAGACCCGTAAAGATCACCTCGGACACCCCCTGCGACATCGGTCCCATGCTGACGGAGCGCTACAGCGTAGAGCTCATTCCCCTGCACGTGACCATGAACGGCCAGGAGTATCTGGACGGTGTAAACATAACCAACGAAATGATCTATGAGAATTGGGAGAAGACCGGCTCCCTGCCCAAGACCAGCGCTGTCAGTGTGGGCGATTATGCGGACGTGTTCCAGCGGCTCGTGGATCAGGGCTATGACGTGATCCATATCTCCCTGGGCTCCGGCCTGTCTGTGACCCACCAGAACGCGGTCATGGCCGCTGAGGATATTCCTGGCGTATACGTGATCGACTCCTGCTGCCTGTCCACCGGCACCGGACTTCTGGTGTGTGAAGCCGGAGAGCGGGTCAAAAAGGGCATGGACGCGGCCACGATCTATGAAGAAGTGAAGGCCCTGAATCAGAGGAATTGCGCCAGTTTCATTCTCGATACCCTGGCTTTCCTGCACGCCGGCGGTCGCTGCTCCTCCCTGGCTCACATGGGGGCGAACCTTATGAGCATCAAGCCCAGCATCCGGGTGCTCAACGACCAAAACGGTAATATGACCGTTGGCAAGAAGTACTTTGGAAAGTTGAAGAAGTGCATCATCTCCTATATCCACGACCAGCTGGATGGGCGCACAGACATCGTGCGGGACCGCATCTTTATCACCCATTCCGGATTCCCTGAGGCAGACATCGAGTGGATGAAGGCTGAAGTCGAAAAGTACGGACCCTGGGGCGAGATCATCGTCACTACTGCCGGCTGCACCATCTCCTCCCACTGTG
>CADCQZ010000335.1 GCA_902803675.1 uncultured Eubacteriales bacterium | reverse complement strand
GCGTCGTAGCCCCCGGGAAAATCCGTGATCGTGCCGTCCTCCAGATACCAGATCCGCCCGCACAGCGCACGGAGCAAAGCCCGGTCATGGGAGACCAGGATCAGGGCCCCGGGGAAAAGCTCCAGCTCGCTTTTAAGAAGGGCGATGCCCTCCCCGTCCAGATCCGTGGTGGGCTCATCCGCCAGCAGCAGCCGCGGATGCGCGGACAGGGCGGCGGCGATCCTGTTCCTCGTCATCTCCCCGCCGGACAGGCCCTCCCGCTCATCCCGGGCCCTGAACACGGCCCGCACGCGGGTGTCATCCGCGCCGTCCGCATTCCCCTGCTGACGGATGAGGGCGGCGGGGCCGTACCGGCGCACGTTTCCCGCATCCGGCGCCTCCTCCCCGCACAGGATCCTGAGCAGGGTGGACTTGCCCGCCCCGTTTTCGCCGATCAGGCCGATCCTTTCCCCGTCGTACACGGTCAGGTGTTTGATGTCAAGAAGCCGCCGGGGGCCGAAATTCTTGTCGATACGATCCGCTTCCAGTAAAAGCTTCACCATAGAAAACACGCTCCTTCCCCGCCGGGGAGGAGCGCGCAAAAGCCTGGCCGAAACACGGCGCCTTAAACGAACGCGGCTCCCCTCCGGCAACGGTAATAAGCCCTCCGGATCTTTTCGCTCCGGAAGGGAGACCGAATGCCGTTCGTCAGCCGCGGATCCTCATCAGTGCCCTTGAGCCTGCCTTTCTCTTTGATGGGAACAGCATACCGTTTTGAGCGGCTTTTGTCAAGGCGCGGGAATTTGGGATCGGTTGTTTTCCGCCGTGCCGTCTGGTATAATCAGGGAAGAAAACATCCTGTCCGCCGCCATGACGGACGGCAAAAGGAGGATCATGATGGACCCCAAAGCCATGTATGCCGTTTCATACGGCCTGTACATCCTCACCACACGCGTATCCGACCGCGACAACGGCTGCGTCACCAACACCGTGGCCCAGGTCACCTCCGATCCCAACCGGGTCACCGTGGCCGTGAACAAGGCCAATCACACCTGCGGGATGATCGAAAAAAGCGGCGTCTTCACCGCTTCCGTGATCAGTCAGGACGCGTCCTTCGATCTTTTTAAACGGTTCGGGTTCCAGAGCGGGCGGGACACGGACAAGTTCGCCGGCTTCGATCCGGTCAGGCGCGTGGGCAACGGCACCCTCGCGGTCACGGAGGGCACCAACGCCTTCATCTCGGCCCGGGTGGAACAGGCCCTGGACCTGGGCAGCCACATCCTGTTCGTCGCGGCCGTGACGGACATGGACGTGCTCACAAAGTCCCCCTCCGCTACCTACACCTATTATCAGGAGCACATCAAGCCCAGGCCCAGACCCGCAGACACTGCGCAAGGCGGGAAGACCGTGTGGCGCTGCACCGTGTGCGGGTACGAATTCGTGGGCGAGGAGCTGCCGGAGGGCTTTATCTGCCCCATCTGCAAGCATCCCGCGTCGGACTTCGAGCGGATCACCGCGCAGGGCTGAGCGCCCTCGTCCCGGAAGGGATAAAGTTTCATATCAGATCAGTATTGACGTCCGATCCGGCAGCGTGTATTATAACAATTGTTACATAATACGCGTTATCGATCGCGCGGCCGCGGCTGACCGCGCCGGAGGGGAGAATGAGAGTCATCATCCACGATCTCGGCCGTGAGTACGACGGCCGGCTGGAAAAGAAATGCGGCCGCCTGATCGCCGCGGACGGGAAATACGCGCCCTGTCGGGGCTGCTTCGGCTGCTGGACGAAGCACCCGGCGGAGTGCTTCATGAAGGACAGCCTGCGTCAGGTCTGCCGGGTCATCGGGCAGGCGGACGAGGTGGTGATCATCACGAGGAACCTGTACGGGGAATACAGCGCGGACGTGAAGAACGTGCTGGACCGTTCCATCGGCACCTCCACGCCCCTGAGCACCTACCGGGGCGGGCAGATGCACCACACCCTGCGCTACGGGAAACACCGGCTGTGGAAAGTGATCGTCTACGGGGATATCACGGAAGAAGAAAAGGAGACCTTCCGCCTCCGCGCGGAGCGCAACGCCCTGAACGACGGCTTTGAAAAGTCTGAGGTCTCTTTCATCCAAAATCCGGAGGAACTGGAGGCGCTGTTATGAAGACGGTGTTCATCAACTGCAGCCCGAAGAAAAGGTTCAGCGCTTCCGCCTATTTCCTCTTCCTGCAGCGCCTGTTCACCTGCGGGGAAAAGGTGACGGAAAAGCTGCGCGGCCCGGCGGATCACGCGCGCATCCTGGAACAGCTGAGGGACGCGCAGGCGGTGGTATTCTTCCTGCCGCTGTACGTGGACGGCATCCCCTCCCACGTGCTGAGATTCATGGAACTTTTGGAAGCCTTCCTGCGCGAGCGGGACCTTCACCCGAGTATTTACTGCGTCGCCAACAACGGCTTCATCGAGGGAAAGCAGTGCGAGCCCCTCATGCGCAGTTTCGGGCATTTCTGCGCCCGGGCAGGGGTCCCCTGGGGCGGCGGCGTGGGCATCGGCGGCGGGGTGATGCTCAACGTGACCCGCATCCTGTTCATCGTGGACGTGATCCTGCTCCTTGTCAACACGGTGCTGAGCGCCGTGGATACCGGGAACTTTTTCCCGGGGGACGCCTGGCTCAGCTTTGGGGAAAACGCCGCGCTCCTGATGTATTTCAATCTGGGGGTACTGGCATATCTGATCCGCCAGGGCCGCCGGATCACCGGGGGCGCCGCGGGCGGCTGCCGGTACACCCGCATCCTGATCCCGTCCTTCATCTTTATCCTGTTCGCGGATATCTTCTTCGTCATCATCTCCCTGTTCGGGGGCGGCCTTTTCCGGGGCTGGCTGGCGAAAAAACAGATCAGCGAAGAACGCTGAATAAAAACACCGTCCCCATGAACGGGCCGTTTGATCCGGCCGAATGTCGGGACGGTGTCTTTCTGCGGGTATGGCGCGGCTCAGTCCAGGATCTTTTCCATGGTGATCCTCATGGGCTCCATGCCCATTTTTTCGTAAAACCGGATGGCACCGGGGTTGAGGGACCAGGCATTGAGGGTCACGTGATAGCATCCCGTTTCCCGGGCGTACGCCAGCACGTGCTCATACAGCAGCCTGCCGATGCCCTGCCCCCGCCGCTTTTCATCCACGCACAGGTCGTCGATGTATAGTTCCTTCACATCCGTGAGAAGGCGGTCATGAAGGGCCTGTTTGATCCGGCAGAACGCGTAGCCCGCCGCCCCGCCGTCGAACTCATACACGAACACCGGCGCGGCGGGATCGCGGAGGATGGCTTTCAATTCCTCCGGGCCGTACTTGGTGCCGGGGCGGAACAGATCGGGCCTTCCGAGGGCGTGGACCCGGTTCACCTGCTCCAGCAGGGCGATCAGGCGCGGGATATCTTCTTCTTTCGCGGGGCGTATCATGGGCGTCCTTTCCGCCGCCGGAGCGGCACGGTTTATTTTCCCGGGCATTATAGCACTTTGCCGGGCCGCCCGGACGGGGGGTACGGAAAAAGAACAATCCCTCTCCCCACAAGGCCGTATTTGGTGTATAATGGGAGATGTGCAAAGGAGGTTTTTAGCATGAATGACATGATGAAACGGCTGATGAGGAACAAAGTGGTCACGGCGGCGCTGAGCGTCATCGTGGGCGTGGTGCTGATCGTGGCGCGCCGGTCCGCCCTGGACGAGATCGTGAGGATCATCGGCGGGCTGATGCTTCTGGGCGCGGCGGTCTACGGGGTGTTTTATCTGATCGGCTTCTATAAGGACAGCACCCAGCTGATGACGGCCGCCGGATGCGCCGCGGCGGGCATCATTTTCCTGTCCTGGCCGCGGCTGATCGTGGACCTGTTCCCCATCCTGGCGGGCGTGGCCCTGATCCTCAACGGCATGAGCAACCTGGCCGAGGCCGGGCGCACGAAAGAAAAGGGCACGGCCGTCACCGCGGTGCTGGTGATCATCGCCGGCATCCTGATCGCTTTCCATCCGGGCTTCATCGCCAACGCCATCGTGCTGTGCGTGGGCATCGGCCTCACCCTCAACGGCGCCTTCGACCTGATGATGCTCTACAAGGCCAGGGACGAGCTGCGCTGATCGACATCATTCGGCATCCCATGAAGGGGAGCCGGGTCACAGTCCCGGCTCCCCTTTTTTCTGATCCTGAACAGGGAGGTAAACATGTTCCTGCAGATCCTTGAGATGGTATGCCCCGTGATCCTCATGTTCCTGCTGGGCTTTATGTGCCGGCGCAGGCAGATCTTTTCCTTTGAGGGCCTGAAGGGCATCAAGGCCCTGGTGGGCAGCGTGCTTCTGCCGGTGGTGCTGTTCAACGCCTTTTCCACCGCGGAGTATTCCGGGAAGATCGCCCTGACCTTCCTGGTGGTGTATGTTTCCTGCGGCCTGGGGCTGCTCTGCGGCTTCCTGCTGCGCCGCTTCGTGAAGGAGCGGGGAAAGTTCCTGCCCTTCCTGGTCACCAATTTCGAGGGCGGCATGATGGGCTATGCTCTCTTCGGCCTTCTTTACCCGGGGCAGACCCACGTGTTCGCCATGGCGGATATCGGCCAGACCCTGGCGGCGTTCACCGTGTTCCTCACCGCGCTGCAGGCAGTGGGCACCGGAAAGACGAACGGGAAGGCCCTTTTGAAGGACGCGGTGCGCAATCCCGTGCTGATCGCCATCGTGCTGGGCGTGATATCGGGCGCGCTGGGCGTGGGGCAGGCGGCCCTGCACTCGGCCGCGGGCAAACTGATCAGTGACACGATCTCCTTCATCGCCGCGCCCGTTTCCGGGCTGATCCTCATCATCGTGGGCTATGAGCTAAGCTTCAAAAAGACCCTTTTGAAGCCCGTGATGATCACGGTGGGCCTGCGCCTTATCGTGATGGCGGCGCTGCTGGCCCTGGACAGCCTGGTGATCTTCGCCGTGATCCCCTTCGACAGGCAGCTGTTCACGGCCCTGATGCTGGCCTGGTCCCTGCCCGCGCCCTTCATCATCCCCCTGTACGCGGACCTGAAGGAGGACGGGGAGTACGTGTCCACCTGCCTGAGCGTGATGACGGTGGTGACCATCCTCACGTTCATCGGCGTGGCGGCCTATTCCCTGGCGTGACGCCGGGGCATCGGATACAGCACGGCCCGAAGGCCGGGGAGCGATCCCCGGCTTTTTTACGTGAACCCGCACGCGAAAACCGGGATCACGGGAGACATGCGGGGGATGTATGCTGACCGCGTCAGAGGGAAAGCCCTCCGGCGGAGCGAAAAGAGAAGGATGAAGCGATGTATTCTGACATTATTTGTGATATAATAGCCGCGGCGTCGACAGAATATCGTATTCGGTACGGTCAGCGAAAAAACCGGTCTACGGAAACATGCGCGGGCCATGGTATGATCCTGTCAGAGGGAAGACCTTAAGACCAATGGGTGCAAGGAGGGAAACACGATGATCAAAAAGATCCTGTGCGCGGCGCTCTGCGCGATCATGCTCCTGAGCGCGGCCTTGCCTGCCGCGCTGGCGGACAGCGTCTGGTACTGCCCGAAATGCGGGCGGCAGTGCACCGATAATTACTGCCCTTCCGACGGCACGCCCCGGCCCCAGGGAAATTCCGCGGGCAGCTATTCCACCGGGACCTTCACGGTCTACGCCAACCAGAAGGCCAATATCCGCTCCGGCCCGGCCTCTTCATATTCCAAACTCGGCACGGTCTCCAAGGGCACCGCTCTGACCGCGGTGCAGAGGGTCGCCAGCCACGAGGGCGGCAAGGACTGGTATCAGATCATCTATAACGGCGGCACGGCCTACATATCCGTCAGCTGCGTGACGGGCGGCTCCGGCGTGCCCCAGGGCCAGGCCTCCACTACCGGCATCGGCATTTCTTCCTATGGCAGCGGCACCGGCGTCTCCTCCTCCGGCAGCGGCACCCCGACGGGCGGCTACACCGACTACGCCTATGCCACCTGCACCCTCAACAGCAAGCTGGCCACCAGGACCGGCCCCGGCACCACCTATGACGAGCCGGGCACCTTCCTGTCCTCGGGCAGCGCGGTCACCGTACTGTCCAAAGCCTATGACAACGCCAACGGGATCTGGTGGGTGCAGGTGGAATTTTACTACGGCCGGAACCGCTACCGGGCCTACACCGGCCTGAAAAGGATGAGCGGCCTGAACATCAACAACGTGCCGGAGGAGTACCCCATCGGTTCCTGCACGGTCAACCGCAGCCTGGAGTGCTACTACGGCCCGGGGTATGATTACAAGCAGATCTCCCGCAACGTGCCCGCCGGCGTGAGCTGCACCATCTACGGTTACGCCTACGGCGGGTCCCAGTCCAGCGATTTCATCCAGATCGAGTTCTATGACAGCGGCCTCAAATGCTGGCGCCGGGCCTGGGTGCCCGATCCCTTCGTGGACGATTACTGGATGTACTACGGCTTCTGACCGATCCCGGCGCATGTCTTGACACGCCTCGCCGGCTATGCTATAGTTGCGCCGATCCAAAGCGTCTCACCCTTCTTACACCCATCTGATCAGGCAGGGCTTCCCCGGCGGGGAAGGCCCGTGGCCGGGCCGACTCGATCGGCAGCAGGATAGCTTTTTAAGCGCGTCTGCGGGACAGCGGAATGTTCCGGAACGCGCTTTTTTAAGTCACGGGGCACAAAGCGTGCCCGCGGTTTAGAGTCGAGGTACCAGAATGGACGAAAAAAAGATCTTTGACCGTCTCTCCCGCGTAGGGATCTTCGGGAACGTGCTGCTGGCGGCGTTCAAACTGCTGGCCGGCGTGCTGGGCCGGTCCGGCGCCATGGTATCGGACGCGGTGCATTCCCTTTCGGACGTGTTCGCCACCCTGATCGCCTGGGTGGGCGTGCGCCTGTCGCGGCGCGCGGAGGACGCGCAGCACCCCTACGGGCACGAGCGCCTGGAGTGCGTAGCCTCCCTGCTGCTGGGGCTGATCCTCGCCGGCACCGGCGCCGGTATCGGCCTGACGGGCCTGCGCAAGCTCTTTTCCGATCCCGGCAGCCTTGAGATCCCCACGGCCCTGCCCCTGATCGCGGCGGTGGTATCCATCGTGGTCAAGGAGGCCATGTACCAGTACACCATGCACTACGCCCGGGCGCTGGATTCGGCGGCCTTCAAGGCGGACGCGTGGCATCACCGGTCGGACGCCATCTCCTCGGTGGGCTCCTTCGCCGGCATCCTCCTGGCCCGGCTGGGCTTCCCCATCATGGACCCCATCGCCAGCCTGGTGATCTGCGCACTGATCCTCAAGGTGGCTTTCGATATCTCCCGGGACGCTTTGGACCGCATGCTGGACACCTCCGGCGGCACCGTCCTGGAGCATAAGCTGCGCGACTTCATCATCTCTCAGGAAGGCGTGAAACGGATAGACCTGCTGCGCACCCGGCAGTTCGGCAGCCGGATCTATGTGGACCTGGAGATCGCGGTGCGGCCGGATATCTCGCTCCGGGAGGCCCATGGCATCGCGGAGAGGGTCCACAGCGCCGTGGAAAAGGAATTCCCCAACGTGAAGCACGTGATGATCCACGTCAATCCGCTCGAAGAGGACTGCTGCACAGCTCCGCGCTGAAAAGCCCGGCCCATTACGACCACGGACCCCTGTATTTTGAAAGAAACAGGGGTCCGTTTTTTATGCGGGCGGGAAAGCCTTTTTTTCGTTCTCTCTATTCCGTGTCGGAATACAGGTACGGCGCGTCAGATCCGTCGTACCACTCATACCGGCACCATCTCACGAATTCCATATCCTTCAGGGTGAAGCGGGGGAACAGCGCCTTAAAAAGGGGCAGATATCTTTCCGCCTCTTTTTTCTTAAGGGGCCGGGCGGTGTTTTCTTCGCCCCAATGGTCCTGCTCCGGGGGCAGGGGCAGGATCTCCTCCAGGCAGTAGTCCAGGAACGGCCCCGGCACCACGTCGGGGCAGGCGGGATCCCGACTGTCCAGGCGATCGAGGGGACCGGGCAGATCCGCTTCCGGCCGCGACGGGCTCCAGGGGCGGCTCTCGCTCAGGGACTCGCCGAAGTGCCCCGGCTCCCAGTCGAACACGTCCTCGTGCTCCCGAAGGAAGTTTTCCCACTCGCGCCGGGTCTTCATCCCCAGGGCCGAAGCGGGTATCCTGAGCACCGTGGTCCTCCGCCGGCAGGACATATCCTTCCCCTCCTTACCTTTCGGGCCTTTTCCACAGGCTCCGGAAGATCTCCCGTTCCTCTCCCTGGTAATCCCCCGGGCCCTCGTATGTTTTCCCGAATCCGCATTTTTGAAGCACGCGTTTTGACGCCGCGTTGTCCCTGAGGCACACTCCCAGCACTTCCCGGATCCCGGCTTCCTCAGAGATCACCGGCAGGAAAGCCCTGACCGCCTCCGTGGCGTACCCCTTTCCGGTGTGCTCTTTGGCGATGTGGTAGCCGATCTCCCACTGCCCGTCCCCCAGGGGCACCAGCTGCACATAGCCGATGTTCTCCCCGCCGTGTTTGATCAGCACGGGATACACCCGGGGCCCTTCCCCAGAGTAACAGGACATCAGGAACGCTACCGTATCCCGGGCCTCGTCCACCGTTTCGAAGACCTCGTCCGGTACGAAGCGCCGGTTGTCCTCATCCAGGGAATTTTCATGCACGGCCCGCGCCATGTCCAATGTGAACTGAGTGATGATCAGCCTGTCCGTTTCGATCCTCATCCCTGCTCCTCCTCAAGGGTGCGGAACAGCTCCTCATAATTCATGCGCTGTCCGCGCCGCTGCCCGGCTTCCTCCACCCGGCAGATGGCGGCGTAATCGCACCGGGAGCACTCATCCCGCTCGTCCCCGGCGATCCTGAGGGGCTCCCTTTTGATCACACCGCCCGTAAGGGACACCACGATCCTCCGGGCGCATTCCCGGGCGTGCAGGATGAGGCGCTCCAGATCCGCCATGGCGGCCACCGGCTTGTTTTTGCCGAATTCGCCCTTGGCGGTCAGCAGGCTCTCCTCGAAACTCACCGGCGGCTCGGAGGCGTCCATCAGCTTCACCACCCGCACATCCTTTAAAGTGATGCCGGTGAGGGCGCATTTTTTCGCCAGCAGCGTTTCCAGTCCCTTGACCGTCTCGTCATCGGGGATCAGGTCGTCCTTCAGGTGCATATAGTAGGCCCCGGCGGGCTCGCCGTTATCCGGCCCGCCCCGGACCGCCGCCAGGTACAGCATCAGCTGCAGCTGGGTGCCGTAGTACAGCTTTTCGGGCTCCAGCTTGGTGCCGCCGGACTTGTAGTCCACCACGCGGAAATACATCCCCTCATCTCCCTGATAGCGGTCGATGCGGTCGATCACGCCGCGCAGCAGCACCCTCCCGCCGTCCGGCAGATCGATGGGCACGGGGGGCAGGGAGTTTTCATCCGGGTAGCCGAAGCGGATCTCGGAGCCCATCACGGAGAAGGCGCTGGCCCTGGCCGCCGCGGTGAAGGACCAGGCCACCCGCCGGAGCACCCGCAGGTATTTGATCCTGAGCGTCTCCACCTTCGGCAGGTCCGATGCCATGTCTCCGAACCGGTCCAGGAACATGGGGCCGGACACCTCGTCCACCAGGCGCTCCACATCGGCGCGGCTGCAGTCGGGCCAGCCGGGGAGGCGCATGAGCCGGCTCGTCAGGGCCTCCAGGACGCTGTGATAAAAGCTCCCGGCAGCGGCGGCATCCACGTTCCATTCCTTTTTTTCCAGGGGCCTGAGGCCGTATTCCACGAAGTGCTTGTACGGGCAGGCCGCGAAGGCCTCCAGCCGGGATACGCTCACGGTCTTTTCCGGGTACAGGGCTTTGGTCACGGAAGCGCTCAGATCGGTGATCTTTTCCGGCGGCCTGAGAGCGCTCAGGATCCCGTCCGTCGTGTCCGGATAGAAGGCGTTGATCTCGCGCCAGGCCTTCTGCCAGTCGGGCGGGAGGGGCTCCCCGGTGGAGAACAGGCGCACCAGTTCCTCCGCCGCCTGGTCTTTGGTGCCGGGCACCTTATCGGCGGACGCGGTGAGGCCGCCCTCTTCCCGGAGGCCGGGCAGCACGGCCCGGATGCGGTGCAGGTACGCGTGGGCCCGTTTGCTCTCGCCCTTCTGGGAGGCGGCGCACCGGGACAGGTACAGCCTTTCCCCGGTGGAGCACAGCGCCCGGTAAAGATCCAGGCGCTTCAGGTCCTCCCGGCCGCTGCCGTCGGGGCGGATGTGGGTCTTCCCGAAGGTCTCCAGCGCCTTGCGCGCGTGGTCGGGCATCAGGCCCTCCGGCCCCGGCTCGAAGGCGTCGTCGTTGAAGCCCGTGATGAACACGGCCCCCATGTCCTCCTGGGCCACACCGCCGGCGGGCAGGCACTGAGCCACACCGCCCCGGGGCGGCAGGCCGTTGAGCATGCAGGTCTCAAGAGCGGCCTGCAGCTGCTCCAGGAACAGGGCCCGGGGCAGGGGCTCCTTTCCCATGATCTCATGCATCTGGTCCATCAGGCCCATCAGCCGGGTCCACATCTGCCGGCCCTGGACGGCCTCGTCCTCCAGCCCCAGGTCCAGCAGTTTCTTTTCCGTGTCCATCAGGCGTTCGAATACGCCCTTTTCCTCCAGATAGGTCACCAGGGCGCCGATCAGCTGATCCGTATCGGCTCCCCGGGGGCAGTTCTCCTTCAGGCGCTCCAGCGGGGGCAGCAGCTTGTCCCTGGCGGCGGAAGCGGCGAGGATCTCCTCCTCGGTGCCCCGGGTGAAAGCCGCGGTGAAGCGTTTCCCCTGGATGCCGTAGG
>CADCQZ010000334.1 GCA_902803675.1 uncultured Eubacteriales bacterium | reverse complement strand
GCCGCTGGTGACCTGGATGCTGATACTGCTGCTGTGCCTGTTCAACTCCACGATCATGCGCACCCGCCTGGGCCAGAAGTTCCGCGCCGTGGGCCAGAGCCAGACCGTGGCCAACGCCTCCGGCATCGATGTGGACCGCACCCGCGTGATCGCCATCATGATCTCCACGGTGCTCGCCGGCTGGGGCCAGATCGTGTTCATGCAGAGCGAGGGCATCGGCACCTTCCAGACCTACGCGGCCCATGAACAGGTGGGCCTGTACGCCGGCGCGGCTATCCTGGTGGGCGGCGCGTCCATCGACCGGGCCACCAACCTGCAGGCCCTGGTGGGCACGTTCCTGTTCCACTCCCTGTTCATCACCGCCCAGAGCGCCGCGTCCGCCATGTTCGGCAACTCCGCCGTGGGCGAGTACTTCCGGGCCTTCCTGAGCTACGGCGTCATCGCCGTCGCCCTGATCATGTACGCCTGGCGCTCCGCCAAGCAGAAGAAGGCCAGCCAGATGGACCTGAACGCCCAGCGCGCCGCGGTGAAGAACTGACCTTTTAAATGAAACGGCCTCATCCGATCGAAACAGTCGGATGGGGCCTTTTTTTGTGCCGGCCCGATCACTTTTCGAAGCGATCCATACATAACTCATATTTCGGCTTTATGATCATAACTGCGGAAACAGGATCTACAACTGCACCCGAACGGGTATAATAACGTGTGCTTTGATGTAAACATACCCGAACGGGTATAAAACATACAAAAAACGTTGACATAATACCCGAACGGGTATATTCTGTGGTCAAGAGGTGATCAGATGCGTTCAAACAGGATCGCGGAATTCATCCGTGAAAATCGCAAGGCGGCGGGGCTCACCCAGGAGGAATTCGCTCTCCGTTCCGGCTTGGGCCTGCGCTTCGTGCGTGAGCTGGAACAGGGCAAGGAGACTGTCCGCCTTGACAAGGTGAACCAGGCCCTTTACATGTTCGGCATGGAGGCTGTGCCTGCCAGGATCGGGGAAAGGAAGGGATCTGAATGAGCGGGCTTCGTGAGGCCGGGGTTTATGTCAGAGATCGCTTCGCGGGGACGCTCCGGGAAACTGACGAGGGATACAGCTTTGCCTACGATCCCGCTTATCTCACAGGGGAGAGAGCTGTTCCCGTATCCCTGACACTGCCCCTTCGGGAAGGGCCTTACCTGTCCGGTACGCTGTTTCCGTTTTTCGACGGACTGATACCGGAAGGATGGCTCCTGGGGGTCGTGAGCCGCAATTGGAAGATCGACGCGTCGGATCGTTTCGGCCTGCTCATGGTGGCATGCCGTGACTGTATCGGCGCCGTGAGTATCGGGGATGTGAAATGATGAATTGCCTATGCTGCGGTAAACCGCTTTCTGATCCTGTGCCCGCGTCCGGTTGGCATCCGGCCTGTATCCGTCGTTTTTTCGGCACGAAGAGCATGCCGGAGATCGCGCTCACGGATGACGCTTTGACGCTGCTGGCTGAAAAAACAGTGCAGAAAGGGTATACTGTGCCCGGTGTACAGAAAAAGCTGTCGCTGCACCTGTCCACTGACGGGGCTCCCCGCATGACCCTGGCGGATCATCCCACGGGCTACATTCTCAAGCCCCAGGTGGCCGAGTTTCGCGCTTTGCCCGAATCCGAGCACCTGGTGATGGGGATGGCCTCGGCCGCGGGATTGTCCGTAGTGCCCCATGCCCTGGTCCGGATGGAAAACTGCCTCGCGTATCTGACGAGGCGGGTGGATCGGGAACAGGTGCCGGGCCGCCCGGTCCGTATGCTGGCCATGGAGGATTTCTGCCAGCTGGATCGGCGGCTCAGCCAGGATAAATATCGGGGATCATATGAACGCTGTGTCAAGGTCATCGAGCGGCATTCTTCCCGTCCGGGTCTGGATAAAGCGGAACTGTACATGCGGCTGGTCTTTTGCTTTCTGACAGGGAATTCGGACATGCACCTGAAAAATTTCTCACTCATCGAGACGGAGCCTGAAAGCGGGACCTATGTGCTGTCTCCGGCTTATGATCTGCTGCCGGTGAACCTGATCATGCCGGAGGATCGTGAGGAATTCGCCCTGACGATGAACGGAAAGAAAACCGACCTGAGGCGCGGCGATCTCCTCGCCTTTGCCGAGGCCGCCGGTATCGCGGGGAAAACCGCCGACGCGATGATCCGGAGCATGCTCGATCGTGTTCCCGTTTGGCTGGCCCTGTGTGAGTCGTCCTTTCTGCCCGCGGATATGATCCGGTCGCTCGCGGGTCTGATCCTGTCGCGTGCCGAAAGGCTGCGGTGATCACCGCCCGCGCGGCAGGCCGGCCCGATCAGGGGACGGTTCTATGATCACATTGACAGATTTGATATCGATCACAGAACTGCCCCCCAAATCGTGCCATCCCGAATGCATCCGCACGCGGCCTGTCTGGCTTCACGGGGCAGCAGGATCTGTTCTGCGGCATGCCGCGACGATAGCCATTGCAGTAAACCCTATCCAATACGCGTCATCCTGACCGTGTTCGG
>CADCQZ010000333.1 GCA_902803675.1 uncultured Eubacteriales bacterium | reverse complement strand
GTCGGGTTCGCGTAGTTCAGGTCCCACTGGTACGGGTAGAAGGTCGTCATCACGATCTTCTGCGCTTCCGGGCACCAGCTGAAATTGCCCGGTGCCGTCGTGGGGAATACCTGCGGAACTGTCTGCTCAAACGCATTCGGGATCGTCCAGTCATCATAGAAGAAGTACCGGTTCTGGTATTCCGTTTCTCCGGCCCGTGCCCGGCGTGCCCACTCATGGTCCTCGCTGGTATGGTTCATCACAAAATCCAGGCAGACGGCAATGCCTTCCTCATGGCAGGCATCAGCCAGGTCCGCCAGGTCTTCCATGGTCCCCAGTTCTGGCTGTACCTTCCTGAAATCGCTCACCGCGTATCCCCCGTCGCTGCGGCCCTTGGGGCTCTTAAGAAGGGGCATCAGGTGGAGATAGTTGACGCCGCAGTCCATGATATAGCCCAGCTTGTCCTTCACGCCTTTGAGGTCCCCCGCGAAGGCGTCCGCGTACATGAGCATGCCCACCATGTCGTGGCCCTTGTACCAGTCCGGGTCCTTTTCCCGGGCGCGGTCCAAGGCCCGGAGCTTTTCGGGCCGGGCCTCCCAGGCGCTGTACAGCATGTCGATGAAGCGGTCATAGGCCTTCATGTCGCTGTGGTACAGCTCGCAGTAGAGCCACTTGAGTTCATCCTCATGGCGGCGGAAGCGGGCGGAAAACTCCTCATTCCAATGATCCTTCACTGTGGGTCCCCTCCATGCGTCGGATTTTTCGCGGTACGGATATTGTCGATGATATGATTATACCATGCGCGCGGGGCGGCAGGCAATCGCGATCGGGCCTAAAAAATCCCCGGAAAGTGCGCCAAACTGCTCGAAAGTTGCGTTTTGCTTTGCCCCCGGCCCTCTGCCCGCCCATTTGTCGCTCTCACTGTCCCAAATGTCGCGTTCGCGCCTTTCAAAGCGCGGCGGGATAGGGTATAATATCCCCGTTGCAAGGGAGTAGCCAAACGCGTGAAGCGTGGCTCAGGGCCGTCACCCGGCGCGAAAGCGTCCGGCCCCCAGCGAGAAGGCGAGACTTGCGCCGCGGCAGAAAGCGGGCGCGAGTCTTATTTGTTTATCCGCCCGGGCCGCAGAAAGTGAAAGGAGGATCCAAACGATGTTCTGCCTCTTCATCCTGGCCCTGCTCCTGTCCAGGACCTTCCGCCGCCTGTGCTTCTGGGGGCTCATGTTCCTCGGGCTGCGGTCCTGGTGGACCGGCCGCCCCATGATGGACTGGGACTGCCGTCACTGCCGTCACATGGGCGGGCATCATGATATGGGCGGGCCCTTCGGCCGCTGGTGACGGCCGCGCATCCCATGATCCCCGGGCCGGCAGACCGCCGGCCCAAATGACCTCCCCGGCCGTATGCCGGTTCATATAAAGGGCACGCCTGCTTTTTCAGGCGTGCCTGCTTTTTATGGTCGGGATATCCCGCGCTTCACGGCGAAAAATGCCTGCGCATGTATTCCAGCGTGCGGTAGAGGGTCTCCCCCCGGAAGATCCGGTCCAGATTGCTTTTGAAGTCCAGTTTGTAGCGCTTTTCCAGCGCCGCGAGCGCCCTTAAGATCCGCTCTTCCCGGCGCTCGTCCTCCCCCTCCAGGCAGTCCTCAAAGCTCAGCTGCCGGAAGTGGTCGTCCCTCAGGCGGTAAATGCCCGCGCCGATCAAACGCACCGGGCCGGGGGGCAGCGTGTCCAGGAGGCGCACCGCTTCCTCCCAGATCACCGCGGCGGACCGGGTGGAGGGGATCAGGCGGGAGCGGGTGGCGCTTTTCATGTCCGGCCAGGTCACCTTCAGGGTGACCCCCTCGCCCCAGAGCCCCACCCGGGCGGCCCGGCGCTCCACGCTCAGGGCCAAGAGGAGCAGCGCGTCCGACAGAAACTCCCGGGAGGAAACGTCCCGCTGGAAGGTGACCTCCCGGCTGATGGACTTGGCCTCCTCGGGGCGGTAGGGGCTCACCCGCCGGTCGTCCTCCCCGAAGGAGAGGCTCACCAGCAGCCTCCCCTGGCTGCCCAGGAGGGAGATCACCCGTTCCGGGTCCTCCCGGATGTCCCGCACCTTGAGGATCCCATTGCGGCGCAGCTTTTCGGCCGTCTTCTCCCCCACGGTGTAAAGGACGCCCACGTCCCGGCCGCTCAAAAGCTCCATAAAAGCCGCCGGGGTGAGGATCTCAAAGTACCCGTCGGGTTTTTTCTCCTCGCTGGCGGTCTTGGCGGCGGACTTGGAATAAGCCAGGCCCACCGAGCAGCTCAGGCCCGTCTCATCCCTCGTGCGCTCCTTGATGCGGCGGGCGAAGGAGCGGGCCTCGTCCCAGGAAGCGGCCCTTCCGGTCACGTCCAGGTAGGCCTCGTCCAGGGCAACGGTCTCCGAAGCGTCGGCATAGTCGTTCCAGATATCGTGCAGCTGACGGGATACCCGGCGGTACCGGTCGAAATCCGGATGCTTATAGACCCCCGTCGGGCACAGG
>CADCQZ010000332.1 GCA_902803675.1 uncultured Eubacteriales bacterium | reverse complement strand
AGGAAATCATACCCGATGGACAGCACCTGTTCCACCACGGCCGCCTCGTCACGGACGAACAATGTGAGGATCGGTCTGCCGAACAGCACCATGGCAAGGCCGATGAAGAGCGCCGCGGCAAGGCCCAGCAGCACGGACTTTCTCAGGCCGCCGCGCACCCGGTCCATTTTCCCGGCGCCGTAATTCTGCCCCGTGAAGGTGGCCTGGGCGCTTCCGAGAGCCGTCCCCGCTGTCTCGATCAGGCCCTGCAGCCTCGCCGCCGCGTTGTATCCCGCCATGAAGATGAAACCGTAAGCGTTCACCACGCCCTGGAGCACCAGGCCGCCCAGGGAGATGATCAGGTTCTGCAGCACGATCGGGGATCCCAGCCACGTAAGTTTCATGATCCTGCCCGGATCCGGACGGTAATCCGGCCTTGAGGGCCTCAGCTCCGGGATGCGCAGCACGGCGGTCATGCAGATCAGGGCGGACACTCCCTGGGCGATCACGGTGGCATAGGCGCCGCCGTCGGTGCCCCAGCCCAGGGGTCCCACGAAGAGCCAGTCCAGCCCGATATTCACAAAGGAGGAGCAGGCCAGCGCGATCAGGGGCACCCGGCTGTTCCCCAGGGCGTACAGAAAGCCGCTGAACGCGTTGAGCGCCATCACCACCGGGATCCCCGCGTAAAGGATCCTCAGGTAGCTTTCGGTCATGGCGATGGTCTCCTCGGGCGAGTTCATCATCACCAGCACCGGATGGAGCACCGTGAGGCTCAGAGCCATCAGCAGCGCCGCAGCCGCGGCCGCGATGAGATAGCTCTGGGCCACGGCCCGTTTAAGGCCTTTGAGATCGCCCGCCCCGAAACACTGGGCGGCATGGATGGAGAAGCCCTGGGAAAGGCCCAGGGGCACGGACAGCATCGCCCAGTCCAGCCAGCCGCTGGCCGTCACAGCCGTCAGTGCCGTCACGCCCAGCAGCCGGCCGATGATCAGGGTATCGATCAGGCTGTACAGCTGCTGAAGCAGATTCCCGAGGAGGATCGGCAGTGAAAACCACAGAAGGAGCCTGACGGGGGACCCTTTCGTCATGTCTCTGGTACGCGGCAACGATGTTCTCCTTTCCCGGGATCCGGCCCGTGATGGATGCGGCCTGTTCGGCCGCGGTTCAGTAGCGGTCCATGATCTCGTCGATCACGTGGCGCGTCGCCTTTTCCACCGTGCCCGGCGCGAAAGGATTTTCCAGCGCGCCCACCTTGAGCAGCTCGAAATAGCCCTTCGTGCCGCCGGCTCTGCACAAGCGCACATAGTCCGCCCAGGCGGCGGAGCGGTCCCGCTTCATGCGGCCGTAATACTGGAAGGCGCAGATCTGGGACAGGGCGTATTCGATATAATAGAACGGGTACAGGAAGATGTGGAGCTTCTGCATCCAGAATCCGCCCTCCTCCAGGAACGCGTTCCCGTCATAGTCCCTCCAGGGCATGTACTTTTTCTCGATCCCGCGCCACACGGCCCGACGGTCCTTCGCGGTCATGGCGGGCTCGGCGTACACCCGGTGCTGGAACTCGTCCACAGAGACCATGTACGGCAGTGTGGCCAGGCAGTCGATCAGGTGGGCGGTGAGATACTTCTCCGCCTTGTCCCCGAAGAAACTCTCCATCCAGGGATAGGCGAAATGCTCCATGGACATGGAATGGATCTCGTTGATCTCAGACGTGGAGCCGCTCAGGGCGCTCACCTCGATGCCACGCATGCCCAGATAGCCCTGGAAGGCATGCCCCGCCTCGTGGGTCAGCACGTCCACGTCCGCCGCGGTGCCGTTGAAATTGGAAAAGATGAAGGGCGCCTTGTATTTCGGGAACCGGGTCATGTAGCCGCCCATCTGCTTGCCGGGCCGGCTCTCCAGGTCGAAGAGCCCGTATTCCTTCATGAAATCGAAGAACTCGCCCGTCTCGGGGCTCATGGCCCGGTACATCTTCTGCGCCTTGTCCACCAGTTCCTGAGTATTGCCGATGGGCACGGCGTTCCCCTCCGGGAAGAGCAGGCTCTCGTCATAATAGCGCAGGGTATCCACGCCCAGGTGCCGGCGCTGCTTTTCCCGGATGGCCGCCACCGCGGGGGTTACGGTCTCGAGGATCTGCTGCCGGAAGCGGGCGGCGTCCTCCGCGGTGTAGTCAAAACGGTTTCGGGAGATATAGGCCATCTGAGTATAGGTGGGATACCCGAGTTTTCGGGCCATGCCGTCCCGCAGAGCGGTCAGTTCCGTGTACTGATCATCCAGGACGGGGCTGATCCGCTCATACAGCCCGGCCCACGCGCCGAAGGCCTCCTTACGCTCCTCCCGGTCGGTGGACTGCATGGCTTTGAGCAGCCCGTAGAAATTGCGCTTTTCGCCCCTGAACACAGTGGACGCCGATGCGGTGGTCTTCCGGTAGGCCTGACAGATCTCGCCCACGCGGATGGTCTCCGGCACGATGCGCTCATCCTGGGTCAAAAGCTCCGCGTCCAGGAGCCTCATGAGCTGCGGACCGAATTCCTTTTCCATCTCCGGCCGGAAAGGTGAGGCGGTCAGGGCCTTTTTCCAGGCGATGCTCTGAGGAGTCAGGCGCGCCATCTGCTCCCGCAGCCAGCGGATCTCCCCGTCGTAGTACTCGTCCCCGGTATCGATGGTGTTGCGCACGCTGGCGATGGAAAAGAGAGTCATGGCTTCCCTGTATTTTTCCTGCACGTCAAAATAGGCTTCCCGCACTTCGCTGAAGCTCCGCGCCCGCTCCACGCGCTCTTTGGCTTCCGTCAAAAGCGCCCGCAGGCCTTCGACATCGGGCCTTGTATACGGCATTTCGCTGAATTTGATCATAGCTTCAGACCTCCCCGCTCATGATGGCTTATGATACCACATTCTTACGCATATTTCCACGTATTGTCATGCTCGGGATACCTAAAGATGATCACCATGTTTCAGAAGAAATACGTCCTCACGGCGCGAAATTTCGTCCGACTGTTTACACTTCGCGCCGTTCGGGCTATGATAGCGGTATGAATGAAAAAAGCTTCGCTCACGGGAAAGGACAGACACTGTGAAAACACCGATCTGGGAAATGATCAGAGCGCATCTGAGCTCGGGCGGGCCTCGCATTGAAGGCTGGACCCTTCCCGCGGAGGATGACGGGTCCGGCATCCGCTGGGCACCGGGCGCCATGGACGGCGTGAGCGTCTATCACATGGTGCCTTACGAGCCGGATGAGTATATGACCGCGCGCATGGAACGGGCGGCGGACCTGCTGAGCGCCCGGGACTATAAGGCCGCGGACGAGGCTTTTTACGCGATGACGAAGGAGAACGGCGCCGTGAGGATCGGCCCGACCCTGTGCCGTATGATCGAGCGTGAGGCGGGCGAGATCGATACGGAGGCCGTGTTCGACAGCGCGGTAAACCTGATGCGCGAGTCCACCCACATCGAGTGCGTCAAGATCGGCATGACGCTCCTGCAGCTCTACCGTTTCGGGGAGGAAGACCTGCGCAATACCGTCAAATGCCTGGGCGCCTGCGACGAATTCACCCTGTTCGCCGCGCGCCTCATGGAAAAATGGGAGAACGGCAATGACGAGATCTTCGCCCTGGCCAAGAAAGTGCGCGGCTGGGGCCGCATCCACGCGGTGGAGTTCCTGAGGCCCGATACGGAAAAGATCCGTCGCTGGCTCCTCTTTGAGGGCGTGGACAACGACATCATGCCCGCCTATTCCGGCATCACCTGCTGGGAAAAATCCGGGGCGGAGAAGATCCTCTTCGACGGTCCCGGGCCTGAGGAGTACGCTGCCCTGGGCCGCCTCATGGACGCCATGCTGGATGAAGGCCCGGTGGCGGGCCTGTCCGCGCTTCCCAACGCGCGTGAAGTGCTCGAAAGATTCCTGGAACTGGCGCCCCGCTTTGAGCTTGCGGACAAAGATCCCGCCCTCATCGAAAACATCCGCCTTTGGGCGGAGAAAAACAACATGCCCGATATCGCGGAATTGAGCCTCAAAAGCCTCACGGGCGACTGACCTACATCACTGCGGAGGAATGAATGAACACCCGTTATCCCATCCTGCTGGTGCACGGTCTGGGCATGAAGGACACATTCTTCATGAAGTCCTGGGGCCGCATCGACCGCCTGCTGCGCATCCAGGGCTATACCGTCTTTAAAAGCGGCATAGACGCCTTCGGCAGCGTGAAGACCAACGCCGCGCAGCTGAAACGGGAGATCGAAGGGATCCTTACAAAGACCAACGCGGAAAAAGTGAACATCATCGCCCATTCCAAGGGCGGGATGGACGCCGTATACATGATCCGCGAGCTTGGAATGGCCCCGAAAACAGCATCCCTCACCACACTGTGCACGCCCCACAGGGGCAGCCCCATCGCTTCCTTCGTGATGCGGTTCCCGAAGCCCGCGGTGAAATACGCGGCCTTCTGGGTGGACCTCGCCTACAGGATCCTGGGGGATCGGGAGCCGGACAGTTTCACCGCCTGCGAGGAGCTCCGGCGCGTCGGCAGCCTGGAGACCGAGACGGTCAACGTGGCGGACGGCGTCATGTGCCAGAGCTTTTCCGCCGCCGTGCGGCCCGGGGATAAAAAGGCCGATTTCGTGATGGCGGTGCCGCTCCTGTTTTCCCGCTATCTTGAGAAGGGCACCGTGACCGACGGCCTGGTGCCCCGGGACTCGGCGATGTTCGGCACCTACCGGGGGGACTGCGTGGACGGGTCCGTCTCCCACACGGAAGTGGTGGACTTCATGGTGCGCGATTCGAAGCGGGACAAGATCTATGCCTTCTATTCCTCCCTGTGTGAGGAGCTGGCCCGGGCGGGGTTTTAAGATCCGAAAAAAAGATCTTGACCCTGACGCGGCGTCATGCCTTATGCTGTATCCGCGGGAAGGAAAGGAGGGGTAAAAGTGATGACGGTCCACGAGGTGTGCGCCCTCACGGGGCTGACCGAGCGCACCTTAAGGTATTACGACACCATCGGTCTTCTGAAGCCGTCGGTCCGCACTCAAGCGGGCTACCGGCTGTACGGTGATGAGGATCTGGTCACGCTGCGGCACATCCTGATGTACCGGGAGCTGCAGTTCCCCCTGAAAGACATCAAACGCATCCTGAAAAGCCCGGACTTTGACCGGGACAGGGCGCTGGATCAGCAGATCAGGCTGCTGGAGATGAAGCGGGAGCGGCTTCAGGGGATCATCGACCTGGCCCGCGAGATCAAAAAAACGGGAGGACAGACTATGACGGATCTCAAAGCGTTCGACTCGGATAAGATCGAACGGTACGCCGCCGAGGCGAAAGCCGCCTGGGGGCGGACGGACGCGTACAGAGAGTACGAGCAAAAAGCGAAGAAACGCGGCCGGGACGAGGAAGCGCGTCTCGGGGAAGACATGATGGCCATCTTTGGGGAGCTCGGCGCCCTTAAAGGGCAGGACCCGGCCCTGCCCCAAGTGCAGGGCGTCATCAAAAAGCTCCGGGACTTCATCTCGGAGCACTGGTACACCTGCACGGATCAGATCTTCCTGGGCCTTGGTGAAATGTACGCCGCAGGCGGGGAAATGACCGAAAACATCGACCGCCGCGGCGGTGAGGGCACCGGCGCCTTCGCCCGCGAGGCCATCAGAGCGTTCTGCGGAAAATAAAGGCCTCAGCACTGAAACGCCGCCCATTCACGGGCGGCGTTTTCATTGTTCGGGATCGCGTTCCTGTCCCCCGTCCCGCTTATCATCCGCCGCGGTGAAGGGCTTGACCAGGATCGCGAAGAAAAGGATCACCAGGCCGGCCGCGGCTCTGAAACAGTCCGCGTAAAAATGTCCCAGCTCCCGGAAGAACCATCTGACGCCGCGGGAGCGTCGTTCGTCGGGATCAGCCGGGGAAAGTTCCTTCTTATCCTCGTCAACGGTTCACATCCTTCCCGCCGGCTGCCTGTCCGTGAGTATCAGCAGCGCCGGCAGCAGCGTAAGCGTAAGGATCACGGAGATGAGCGCGCCGCGGGACACCATTAGGCCGATGCTGGAGATATAGTAGATGCTGCACAGCCTGCCGATGATATAGCCCGCCACCACGATGATCACGCCGGAGGTGAGGATCGTGGGCAGCGCCCTGTCCATGGATCCCCTGACTGCCGCTTCCTTCTCCGCGCCCGCGCGGCGCAGAGAGCGGTACTGGTCGCACATCAGGATGCCGTAATCGATGGTGGCGCCCATCTGGATGGACAGGCAGATCAGATAGGAGATGAAGAACACCGGCTCACCCATGAGTGTGGAAACGCCCATGGTGATCCAGATGGCGCCCTCGATGACGAATACCAGCATAAGCGGCACCTTGACTGCCCTGAAGGACACGGTGACGATCAGCAGGATGGCCAGCAGGGTGATCAGGTTCACCCGCCTCAAGTCCCCTTTAAAGGCATGGGAGATGTCGTAAACGGACATGGGAATGCCCGTCACATAAAAATCATTCCCGTACACCGCTTCCGCCTGAGCGAGCACGCTTTCCATCACGCTGTTGAAATCCTCATCCCCGGGGGCCGCTTCCGGTTCCACGAGCATGCGGGCGTATCGGGGGCCCTCGAAAGCCTTCCGCGCCATGGTGAGCTGTTCGGTGAGCGCGGCCACCGTGCCGTCCCCCATCAGATCCCCCGCCGCGTCCAGCAGCCGGTCGGCACGCACCTGACCGCCGAAGCCCTGGGCCAGGAAAAACAGGCTGACCACCGCCGGGCTCTGCCCCGTGAGATCCGCCACGTCCTTGGGTGTGTAGTATTTGAGCGCCTCGGCCCCGGTGGTCACCATGGCGTTCACGTTCCCCAGGGCGGCGGATCCGTCAGCACGCTTAATGGCCCTGAGGCGGTCCGCCAGATCCCGCTGCCTGGCGTAGTCTTCATCCTCCCGGCCGCCGGGCACCAGGATCACCAGGGGCGAGGCCACGCCGAAGCGCTCGTTGATGAAGGCCGTATCGCTTCCCCGGCCGCCCTCCGCGGCCGTGAAACTGTAAGTGTTTTGGGTGTTGAGATACAGGCCGAAGAGCACCGCGAGCACCAGCACGGCCGCCAGGATCCCGCGGAAGCGAAGGATCAGCCCGGAAAGGCCGCCGGCACCCAGGCGCACGGGACGGTGCCGGGTCTTTTTAAGAGGCTTGTCCAGAAGAAGCACAGTGCCGGGCATCATCAGGAACACGCACAGCATGCTGATCAGGATGCCCTTGGAGAGCACCATCCCGATGTCGAACCCGATGGTGAAGCTCATGAATATTAGGCTCATGAGGCCCGCCACGGTGGTCATGGCGCTGGAGGCGATGCGCATGAAGCACTCGGAAAGGGCGCGGGCCATGGCCTCCCGGGCGGTGCTGCCCTCATCCAGGACAGCGTCGTAAGTGTTCAAAAGCATGATGGCGTAGTCGATGGACAAGGCCAGCTGCAATATGGCGCTGACGGCGAAGGTGATGAAGCTCACATCCGGGAAAATGAGGTTGGTGCCCATATTGATCACGATGCTCACGGCGAAGACGATCAAAAGCACCGCCGGCTCCAGCCAGGACCGGGTGGCGGCCAGGAGCACCGCCAGCACCACGGCCACGGCCAGGGCAGTGGCGGCGATCATCTCGTCCCCCACACTGCGCTGGATGTCCATCTGGGCCGCCGCAGGACCGCCCACCCGGCAGTCCGCCTCCCGGAAAGAATCCCTCAGCTTCATCACAGCCGCGGCCGGATCACCCTCCGTGAGGGTGACGGTCACAAGGCGGTAAGTGTGCCCGCCCGATGAGAGGACGTCGTCGGGATCATGGGCCGCCAGGAGCACCTCCGGCATCCTGTTCATCTCGGCGATATATCCATCCAGCCGCTCCGGTGAAATGTCCGTGAACATCACGCGAAGCTGCTCCGTGGTGCCGAACTCCTCCTCCATCACCTTCAGGGCCCGTTTGGTCATCGTGTCATCGGACAGGTAGCGGTTCAGGTCGAAATTGATGTTGGTCTTCCCGATGAGCGCCGCGCACAGGACCGCGATGAGCAGGATCACCGCCGGCAGGCGGAAACCCGCCCTCACGATGGATCCTGCCAGTTTGTCCTTCACAGCGCATCCCGTCCCTTCCCTGCCGCCGGTCACATGCCCGGCGGATGATCATCTGCTTATTCGCCGCCGCGGCGCGCTTTCCTGCCTGTGTAAGGAAAAACCGGACCGCCAGCGCAAAATGAAAGAGAGCCGGAAGTCAGCTCCGGCTCTCTGCGGCTCACTTTTT
>CADCQZ010000331.1 GCA_902803675.1 uncultured Eubacteriales bacterium | reverse complement strand
GTCGATCGGGCGTTTCGCGTTCAAAAAATGCTCGGGCCTTAAGTCCGTCACCCTGCCGGACAGCCTGCTCCGGATGGGGGAGGGCGCCTTCGAGGCTTGTATGGCTTTGGGCTCGATCGTCATCCCCGGGGGCGTGCGGGAGATAGAAAAGGGCGTTTTCAAGGCCTGCGAGAAGATCCGCACGGCTTCGCTGCCTGACGGCCTCGTATCGATCGGGGATGAGGCGTTCTGCTACTGTCACGGCATCACGTCTGTCAACATCCCCGCGGGCGTGACTTCGATCGGGGCCCACGCCTTTGACCGCTGCTTCACCATGAAGTCCCTCTTCATCCCGGACAGTGTGACCGATATCGGGGAAATGGCTTTCTACGGCTGCGACAAAAGTTTCACCGTGCTCTGTCCGCCGCATTCCCATGCCCGGGACTACTGCCTGCGGAACGGGATCAGGAGCGGCGCTCCCGCGTCACGGTGAGCTTGCGCTCCACGGTCAGCGGACCATATTACGATCTGGAGGTATCGACCATGCCGGATTTCATCCTTTCCCTTTCCACAAAGATCCTGGCGGACGAGAGCGTGCCCGCCCTGCGCCACGCGGCGGATGTCCTCAGACGGGACATGCGCGCGTGCCTCACGGCGCGGGGGCCTGAGAACACGATCCGGGTGCTGCTGGATCCCGCTCTGGCTCCGGAGACCTATCAGGCCAGCGTATCGCCGGATGAGATCAGCTTCACATGCGGGGACGATCTGGGAGCGGTCTACGCGCTTTTGTCGATCAGCGCGCGGTATCTGGATGTGAAGCCCCTGGGCTGGTGGATGGGCGTACAGGCAGAAAAGCGGGAAACGGTCCCGGTGCCCTGCGTTCCCTGGAAGAGCCCCGCTTACCGGGTGCGCTTTCGCTGCTGGTTCGTGAACGACGAGGTGCTCTTCTCCGGCTGGCACTCCGAGGAGAACGCCCGGGCCGAGGTGTGGGAGCGGGTGTTCGAGACCGTGCTGCGCTGCGGCGGCAATATGGTGATCCCCGGGACGGACCGGGGCTATGACGGCAGTGTCCTTAACGAAATGGCCCTGGACAGGGGCCTGTGGCTCACCCAGCACCATACGGAGCTGCTGGGCGCGAAGATGTTCGCCCGGGTCTGGCCCGATCTGAAGCCCTCCTATACCCTGTATCCGGATAAATACGAAGCTCTGTGGCAGGAGTCCATCGACCGCTGGGCGGGCCGCCGGGTGGTGTGGGCGGTGGGCTTCAGGGGCCAGGGAGACCGGGCTTTCTGGGAGGATGACGGCGAGGCGGACACCGCGGCCAAGCGGGGCGCCTTCATCACGAAAGTGATGCGCCGGCAGATGGACCTGGTGCGCGCGAAGGACCCCGGGGCCCGGTTCTGCACCAATCTGTACGGGGAGATGATGGCCCTGTACAGGGACGGCTTCCTCAAAGTGCCGCGGGACGTGATCAAGCTGTGGGGGGACAACGGCTTCGGCCGCATGGTGTCCCGCCGGCAGAACAACTCAAATCCCCGCACCGACGCCATGCCCGGCGAGAATGAACCCGGGGAAAACGGGATCTATTATCACGTGAGCTTTTACGATCTGCAGGCCGCCAATCACATCACGCCCCTGCAGATCCCGCCGCGAAAGATCGCCGGTGAGCTCAGGGCCGTCCTGGACCGGGGCGCGGACGCCCTGTGGAACGTGAATGTGGGATCGATCTATCCCCATCCGTTCTATCTGGACCTCGTCTCGCGGATGTGGGAGACCGGGGAGTATGACGAGGAGACGGCGGCGCGGGGATTTGCCGAGCGGTATTACGGCCGCGGGGATGCGGCCGGCCTCTTGACCGGTTACGCGTCCAGCGCCGTATCCTATGGCCCCCATGAGGACGACCGGGCGGGGGACCAGTACTATCACTGGCCGCTGCGGGCCCTGGCTCACGCGCTGCTCCGGGGCGAAACGAGGGAGCCCGTCACGTCCCTGATATGGGCCGCGGATGAAAGCACCTTCACGGATCAGGTAAAGCGTCTGGCGGGCCTGGTCCGCCCCGGCATCGCCTCCTGGAGGGAACACCTTAAAAAGGTCCGGGAAGAGATGGACCTCATGGAGAACACGGATCCCGCGGCGGCAGCCCGCCTCAGGGACCGGGAATACCTTTACGCCCTGATCCATCAAACGGGCTGCGAGGGGATGTATGCCTTCTGCCAGGCCTGCGTCCACGCGCTCAACGGGAACGATCTGCAGGCCCTTTTGTGGACCGATCGGGCGCTCAGATGCCACAGAAAAGCCCTGAACGCTATGGAAAACGTGCGGGGCCGGTTCGCGCATATCTACCGGAACGACTGTTTTTCCGGTGTGGGCGTGACCGTGAGGGTGCTTGAGGCCGTGCGGGCTTACCTGCGCATCCGGGGCGACGGGGAATACCTGTTCAAGTGGGAAAAGCAGTTCCTGGTGCCCCGGGAGGAAGCGATACTGTCTCTCCAGTCCCACCGCACCGTGCAGCTGACGGATGAGGATCTGTGCCTCAGGCTTCGGGGCGAGGTGCCCCTCCGGGAAGCCTTCTGATCCGGCGGGATCCTTGACCGGGATAAAAACGGAGCTGTGGAGCCGGGGACGGTTTGTCCGTCCCGGGCTCCACAGCTCCTTCTTTTCAGGCTTTACGGCCGCTTTTTGCGTCAGTCGGCGGCACTTTTCAGGATCCAGCCCGCGGCGCCCCGAAGGCTCACCACCAGCCAGTCTCCCTCTTCCTTCAGGATGGGCAGGGTGATGTCCTTCTCCAGCAGCGCCACCTTTGGGGCAGCTGTGTCCCCCCAGGCGTACACCGGCGTCGCCGCGTCGGTCACGTACCAGGCCGGGTCGATGGCGATAAAGCCCGTGTCCACCCAGCCCGCGGCATCGGCGTCACAGGCGTCGGATGTGAAGATCTCGGCCCATCCGCCCTCCTGCCGGGATACGATGATCCTTTGCCCGTACGGCAGTGTGTCCGCTGCCGGGGAAGAAGCGCCGGGGCCTTTTCGCACTGTCAGGCTCTCGCACAGCACCACCGCCGTCAAGCCGATCTGCCCCTCGCCGTAAGGCTCCAGGATCTGGGCCTGAACGGGCGCGGCGAAGATCAGGGTCATGACCGCCAGGGCCAGTATCGCGGATAGCAAACGTTTTCTCATACTCATCGTCCTCCTTGAAAAGCATACAATGATATAACGGTGTCCCCGGGCGTTCCGTTCCATGGCCGGCGCGGCCGCGCGAAAAATAATCACGCGGGGCCTGTGCCGGACCGATCCTGCTGATGATATCCTTTCATTTCCGTTTTCCGGTGAGAGACTCATAGGTGACGCCGTATTCTTCCGCGATGCCCCGGGCGAAGCTCTGACCCTGGGGCGGGGCGATGCGCACCTTGAAGGAGTTTTTGCCGTCCACGGTCTCGGCTACCAGGCTGACGGCCTTTCCCTCCCCGCCG
>CADCQZ010000330.1 GCA_902803675.1 uncultured Eubacteriales bacterium | reverse complement strand
GTGGGCACCTACCTTGAATTCGCCGACAACGTGCTGCCGCGTGTCAAGAAACTGGGCTACAATACCATCCAGCTCATGGCGATCCAGGAGCATCCCTACTACGCTTCCTTCGGTTATCAGGTAACGAATTTCTTCGCTCCTTCCTACCGTTTCGGCACCCCTGAGGACTTAAAGACGCTGATCGACCGCGCCCATCAGATGGGGATATCCGTCATTATGGACGTGGTGCATTCCCATGCCTGCCCGAACGTGGGCGAGGGCCTTTACCGTCAGGACGGGACGGAAGACCAGTACTTCCTGTACGGCGGCAGGGGCTGGCATCCGGCCTGGGGGACGAACATTTTCAATTACGGGAAGACCGAAGTGCTCCATTTCCTGCTCTCCAACCTCAAATACTATCTGGAGGAGTTCCACTTCGACGGCTTCCGTTTCGACGGCGTCACCTCCATGTGTTACGAGGATCACGGGCTGGGCGTGGCGTTCACGGATTATTCCAAGTATTATACGATGAACACGAATATCGACGCGCTGGTCTATCTCCAGCTGGCCAATGAGCTGATCCATGAGGTGAGGCCGGGCGCCGTGACCATCGCGGAAGATATGAGCGGTATGCCGGGCATGTGTCTGCCAGTGAAGGGCGGCGGGATCGGGTTCGACTACCGGCTCAACATGGGGATCCCCGATCAGTGGATCAGGCTGCTCAAAGAAGCGAATTATTCCGACTGGGATATGTTCAAGCTTTATTACGAACTCACCACGGGCCGGCCGAAGGAGAATCGCATCTCCTACTGTGAATCCCACGATCAGGCCCTGGTGGGGGACAAGACCATCATTTTCCGTATGGCGGACGCGGCCATGTACACGGAAATGAATAAGGACTGCCACGAACCCGTGATCGATACCGCCATCGATCTGCACAAGATCATCCGTTTCGTGACGGCCGCGACGGCCGGCGGCGGATACCTCAATTTCATGGGCAACGAGTTCGGCCATCCCGAATGGATCGATTTCCCGCGGGAGGGCAACGGCTGGAGCTATCATTACGCCCGCAGGCAATGGTCGCTGGCGGACAATCCCGACCTGAAATATCAGTATCTGGAGGCCTTTGACGCCGCGATGATCCATTTCCTCAGGAAGGGAAATATCCTTGCGGACAGTGAACCCAGAAGCCTGTGGATCGATCAGCTGGGGAAAACGATCGCTTTCGAGCGTAAAAACAGGATATTCCTGTTCAATTTCAACACGCAGTACTCCGACGCGCAGTATCTCGTCCATCTGCCCGAAGGCGCCGCGGGCTCCTGGAAGGTCACGTTCTCAAGCGACGACAGTGCATTCGGCGGGCTTGAAAGGATCGATAAGGAAAAAACATACAGCCCGGATCCGAAGGATCTGAACGGATTCAGGATCTATCTGCCCTGCAGAACAGCCCTGGTATTGGAAAAGACCGGGGATGAATAATAAGGAGGCCGCAATGAACAGGGAAAAACTCATCGAACAGCAGAAATGGATCAGAAAAGAACTTGACAGATCGATCTCGTTCTGGATCGACAACGGATGGGACAAGGTCAACGGCGGCGTGTACACCTGCCTCGACAGGAAAGGAAAGATCTACTCCACCGACAAGAGCGTCTGGATGCAGGGGCGCTGTGCCTGGACTTATTCGTATCTCTGCCACGTTTACGGCAAGAATCAGGTCTGGATGGATTTTGCCCGCTCCTGCCTTGATTTCCTGGAGGAACACTGCATCAACCGTGATCTGGGCAACAGGATGTATTTTACCGTCACGGCGGAAGGAAAGCCCCTGCGCCAGAGGCGCTACTGCTTTTCCGAGAGCTTTTACGCCATCGCCAACGCGGAATATTACGGCCTGACAGGCGAAAAGCAATTCCTGGAGAGAGGACGCGCCGCCTTTGAGATCTACTGGGGACTGTACCGCGGCGGGCCCGATCCGGTGGGGATGCCCCCGAAAACGATCCCCGAAACGCGGTCCGGCCGCAGTCTGGGGCTGGCGATGATCTGTCTGAACATGTGTTCCGTGTTCCGCAGATGCGATCCGGAAAAGGCCGCTCTCTACGATGAACGCTCCGAAGTGTGCGTCAACGATATCTTCCGTTATCACCGCAAGGAAGACATGCACTGCACTCTGGAGAACGTGGGGCCGGACGGTGAGTTCCGCGGTGATGTCACGGAGGGCAGGATCGTGAATCCCGGTCACGATATCGAGTGCAGCTGGTTCCTGATGGAATACGCCGACTACACCGGCTCAAAAGAGCTGCATAAGAAGGCCGAGAGCGTTTTCAATGACGCGATCAGGGCCGGCTGGGATGATGAGTATGACGGGCTGAAGTATTTCATCGACTGCAAAGGGCTCCCGCCGGAGGCTTACGAGCACGACATGAAGCTCTGGTGGCCCCATAACGAGATCATCATCGCTTCTCTGATGGCTTACCGCGATACCGGCAGCGAGGAGTATTATCAGTGGTTCGAGAGGACCCTCGATTACTGCAAAAAGCATTTCGCCGATGAGGAATACGGTGAATGGTACGGCTACCTAAGGCGTGACGGTCTTCCCACGATGCCTTCCACCAAGGGCAGCACCTTCAAAGGTCCCTTCCATATGCCCAGGAGCATGTGCATGGCGGATCAGATGATCGATCAGATCCTGCAAAAATGAAATAATCGTTAAAGTTTGTTAATTCCCTTTTCAAACAAAGCCCGATTTGATATAATAAGTCCAGCGCAAAAGCGCTATATAGGAGGAGCCAAACACGGCTCACCAAATCAACAAGGGAGGAACACGTAATGAAAAAGCTCGTTGCTCTGTTTCTGGCTTTCGTGATGGCCCTGTCCATGATGGCATTCGCCTCCGCCGATGACATGCGCGTCGCCATGATCACCGACTACGGTGATATCACCGACCAGTCCTTCAACCAGACCACTTATGAGGCCTGCAAGGCTTTCGCGGAAGGCGCCGGCGTGGATTTCCAGTATTACAAGCCCGCTTCCGACTCGGATGAGGACCGTATCTCTTCCATCGAAAAGGCCATTGATGACGGCTTCAACGTCCTGGTGATGCCCGGCTACGCTTTCGCGCCCGCCATCGTTGCCACTGTTGAAGAGTATTCCGACATCACCTTCGTGGCGCTGGACGTGTCTGAATTTGACCTGCAGGATGCCCACGGCACTTCCGCCGATTTCTCCTGGGCTTATCCCGCCAACCTGTACAGCGCTGTGTATCAGGAAGAACTGTGCGGCTATATGGCCGGCTACGCGGCTGTGAAGCTGGGCTACACCAAGCTGGGCTTCCTGGGCGGCATGGCTGTTCCCGCTGTTATCCGCTACGGCTACGGCTTCGTGCAGGGCGCTGACGCTGCCGCTGCCGAAATGGGCCTGACCGATGTGGAAGTCAAGTATGTGTACGGCAACCAGTTCTACGGCGATGCCGATATCACCGCCTACATGGATACCTGGTATGCCAACGGCACTCAGATCGTGTTCGCCTGCGGCGGCGGCATCTTCACCTCTGCCGGTGAAGCGGCTGCCAAGGTCGGCGGCAAGGTCATCGGTGTCGACGTGGATCAGGCGCCCACCATCGACGCGCTCTATGGTGAAGGCATCACCGTCACCTCTGCCATGAAGGGTCTTGCGCCCACCGTGGCGACTGTGCTCGCTTCCATCAAGAACGGCGAATTCGAAGGCGGCAAGGTCGAGAACCTGGGCCTGGTCAGCGAAGATCCCGCCGCGAACTTCGTGCAGATCGCCGGCAGCACTCAGTTTGCCGACAGCTTCACCGCCGAAGATTACGCCGCGCTGGTCGCTAAGATGTTTGCCGGTGAGATCACCGTGTCCAACGCCATCGACGCGGAGCCCGCTGTGACCGCGGTCAAGGTGGACTATCAGGGCAACATCAAGTAATACCCGCGCTTTTCCGGGAATGCGCTGAGCATTCCCGGTTTTTGAAAGAAGCCCCTGTTTCCTTCCGGCAAACGGGGGCTTCTTTCAGAAAGAGATGAGAAGCTCCGCCATCCGCAAATCAGGAAAGAAGGTGTGACTATTGCGCGAAAATCCGTCAAGCGAATATGCCATTGAAATGCTGCATATCACCAAGCGTTTCCCGGGCATCGTCGCCAATGATGACATCACTCTGCAGCTGCGTCACGGGGAGATCCATGCCCTTCTGGGAGAGAACGGCGCCGGAAAGTCCACATTGATGAGCGTCCTGTTCGGCCTTTATCAGGCGGAAGAAGGCACGATCAAAAAGGACGGCGTGGAAGTCAAGATCAACGATCCGAATGACGCGAACAATCTGGGGATCGGTATGGTTCACCAGCACTTCAAACTGGTGGAGTGCTTCACCGTACTGGACAATATCATCATGGGCGTTGAACCGGTGGGCACCCTGGGATTCCTGCAGAAAAAGCAGGCCCGGGAGAAAGTGATCGCCCTGTCGGAAAAGTACGGCCTTCAGGTGGACCCGGACGCGAAGATCGAGGATATCACCGTCGGTCTGCAGCAGCGCACCGAGATCCTGATCTTCGACGAGCCGACGGCCGTGCTGACACCCCAGGAGATCGACGAGCTGATGCAGATCATGCGGAACCTGGCCGCCGAAGGAAAGTCCATCCTGTTCATCAGCCACAAGCTGGCGGAGATCATGGCGGTCGCGGACCGCTGCACCGTGCTCCGTAAAGGCAAATATATCGGCACGGTGGAAACGAAGAATACCACGATGGAAGAGCTCTCCGCCATGATGGTGGGCCGCAACGTCAATTTCCATGTGGATAAAAAGCCTTCGGTCCCCGGTGAAACGGTGCTGGAAGTCCAGCATATGACCGTAGCGTCCAAAGCCCATAAAAACAACGCCGTCAAGGACGTTTCCTTTAAAGTGCGCCGCGGTGAGATCGTCTGCATCGCCGGTATCGACGGGAACGGCCAGTCGGAACTGGTCTACGGCATCACGGGGCTTGAGCCTTTGGTGAACGGCAAGATCATCATGGACGGCAAGGACATCACTAAATCGTCCATCAGAAAGCGCTCTGTCGGCGGCATGAGCCATATCCCCGAGGACAGGCACAAATACGGCCTGGTGCTTGATTATTCCCTGGAATACAATATGGTGCTCCAGACCTATTTTGAGTCCCGCTTCACCAACGGGATCGGTTTCCTGCGCCGCAGGAATATCCGGGAGTATTCGGATGAGCTGATCGATCGGTTCGACATTCGTTCCGGCCAGGGTTCGATAACGCCCGCCCGTTCCATGTCCGGCGGCAATCAGCAGAAAGCCATCATCGCCCGGGAGATCGACAAGCAGCCGGAAGTTCTGGTAGCGGTGCAGCCGACGCGCGGCCTGGACGTGGGCGCGATCGAATATATCCACAAGCAGCTCGTCGCGCAGCGCGATGCCGGGAAAGCGGTGCTGCTGATCTCTCTGGAACTGGATGAGGTCATGGACGTGCCTGACCGTATCCTGGTCATGTATGAAGGCGAGATCGTCGGCGAACTGGATCCGAAGAAGACCACGCAGGAAGAACTGGGGCTGTATATGGCCGGTGCCAAAAGGGATGAGGTGAAGAACGCATGAGAAAAGTGTTGAAAAATGAGGGCGTGCAGGCCTTTCTTGCTTCCGTGGTCTGCATCGTGCTCGGTCTTCTGATCGGTTATGTGGTACTGCTCTTCATCAATCCGCAAGGCGCCGGCGAGTCCATCCTGAATGTCATAAAGAATTTCTTCACCTGGAGCCGTCCCGCCAGCAGGCTCAAGCAGTTCGGCAACACTCTGGCAAAGACCATGCCCCTGGTGCTGTGTTCCCTGAGCATCCTGTTCGCTTATAAAGTGGGGCTTTTCAACATCGGCACCGCGGGGCAGTATGTGGCCGGTGCATGCGCCTGCCTGTATGCCGCTCTGGCCTGGGGCTGGGGCTGGCTGCCCTGCATGCTCCTGGCCATGATCTGCGCCGGTATCTTCGGCGCGATCGTCGGCGTGCTCAAGGCCTACTGCAATGTGAATGAAGTGATATCGGGCATCATGCTGAACTGGATCGCCCTTTATTCGGCCAACACGATCCTGACCAATGTCAAAGAGGTAGCAAGCCCTTACACCATGTATCTCAACAAGGTGAACCCGGGATCCATGCTGCCGACGATGGGGCTGGAAAAGCTGTTCAACGGCAATACGAATGTGACCATCGCCGTACCGCTGGCGATCATCGTCGCTGTGGCGGTATGGATCATCCTCGGCAAGACCAAGCTCGGTTATGAGCTGAAAGCGACGGGCAACAATAAAAATGCCGCGCGCTACGCGGGCATGGCGCAGAACAGGAACATCATCCTCACCCTGGTGATCTCGGGTGCCCTGGCAGGTCTTGGAGCTTCGCTGCTTTATCAGACGGGATATATGCGTTGGGAGTGCACCCAGTCTTCCGTCCCTTCCATGGGATTCAACGGGATCGCCGCGGCTTTCCTCGGGGGGCTGCATCCCATCGGCGCGATCTTTTCGTCGTTCTTTATCCAGCATATATCCGACGGCGGCCAGTACGTGAACACCAACTTCTATTCTTCCCAGATCTCTGACGTGATCTCCTCGGTGATCATTTACCTGTGCGGCTTCGTGCTCTTTATCAAGCTGACGATGAAGCGCTGGCTCACGAAGAGTGAAGAAAAGAAAGGGGCGAAACAGTAATGCTGCTACTTATTCAATACACGCTTATTTTCGCCTCGGTCCTTCTTTTGGTCGCATTGGGCGGCTGTATCTCGGAGCATTCCGGCGTGATCAATCTGGGACTGGAAGGCATCATGGTGGTCGGTGCTCTGGGTGGCGCTCTGGTCATGCGGTCCCTGAACACGTCCTCCGCGGTCGTCATGGTGCTCGGAGCGATGCTGGCCGCTCTTCTGAGCGGCATGCTCTATTCATGCCTGCTGGGCGTCGCGGCCATCCATTTCAAAGCTGACCAGACCCTGGTGGGCACGGCTATGAATCTGCTGGCCACCGCGGCGGCCACTGTGCTGGTCAAAGCGATGAACACCGCAGCGAACCCCGACAATCATTCCTCAGAGATCGAGTATATCACTGCCCGCAAGATGTTCATCGTCAATATCAATGGGTTCGAGTTCAACTGGTTCATGCTGTTGGCCCTGATCGCCGTGATCCTTGTCTATTTCATCCTGTACAAGAATCGTGTCGGCCTTCGGCTGATGGCCTGCGGTGAACATCCTCAGGCAGCGGCTTCCGTGGGCATCAGTGTCTATAAGATGCGCTGGTGCGGTGTGCTGATCTCCGGGGCTCTCGCCGGTCTGGGCGGGTTGTGCTATATCCTTGCCGGTGTATCCATCTGGAAGTTCGAAAACGGTGTGGCGGGCTTCGGATTCCTCGCCCTGGCGGTGATGATCTTCGGCAGCTGGAAACCTTACCGCATCGCTCTCGCGGCGCTGCTGTTTGGCTTCTTCAGGGCGCTGAGCAACGTGTATACCGGGTTTGACCTGTTGACGCGTCTCAATCTGCCCAGCACCGTATACAACATGCTGCCTTATATCATTTCGCTGATCGTGCTGGTGCTCTTTTCAAAGAACAGCGCGGCTCCGAAGGCTGAAGGCATTCCCTATGACAAGGGGATGCGTTGATCCTCTGCTGTCTTCAGCTGCCTCACTCAAAGGCTGAGGCAGCTGTTTTTTTAGGAGACTTTATCACTGAAGGGAGAAAGATGATGTATCGTAAAAACGCGTGGAAACAGTATTCTGATATGGACCTGAAGCAATGCGAGGCCTTCTGCAAAGGGTATATGGAGTTCCTCGATGAGGGCAAAACGGAACGCGAGTGCGTGACCGCCGCCGAAGAGCTGGCAAAAAAAGCGGGTTTCATCAGTTTTGAGGAAGCGTTGAAGCGGGGATCGCTCAAAGCGGGGGACCGGGTCTACCGCAGCTGGATGCACAAATCTTTCATGGCTTTCGTGATCGGAAGCGCCGGCATAGAAAAGGGCCTCAACATTCTGGGCGCGCATATCGACAGCCCGAGGATCGACGTCAAGCAGAATCCTCTGTTTGAGGACTCTGATCTGATGTACCTTGACACGCATTACTACGGCGGTATCAAGAATTATCAGTGGCTCGCGATGCCCCTGGCGCTCCACGGTGTGCTGGTGAAAAAGAGCGGCGAGACCGTCCGGGTCGCCATCGGCGAGAAGGATACCGATCCCGTGTTTTACATCAGCGATCTGCTGCCGCACCTGGCAAAGGAGCAGATGGCGAAGACCGCTTCCAATCTCATCGACGGAGAGGATCTCAATCTGTTGATCGGCAGCATTCCCGCCAAGGATGATGATGATCCGTCCGTGAAAAAGAATATCCTTGGGATCCTTGAAAAGGAATACGGGATCGAGGAAGAGGACTTTGTGTCCGCGGAGCTGGAGATCGTCCCTGCCGGAAAGACCAGGGAGGTGGGATTCGACCGCTCGCTGCTGCTGGGCTACGGGCATGACGACCGTGTATGCGCTTATCCTTCCCTCCAGGCGCTGATCGATCACAAAGGTGTTCCCGAAAGGACACTGTGCGCTGTGCTGACCGATAAGGAAGAGATCGGCTCTGTAGGCGCTACGGGCATGGGGGCGCTCTACTTTGAGAACACCGTCGCCGAGATCGCCCTTTTGACGGGCGATGACCGCGCTGTCACGGTACGGCGCGCTCTTGAGAACAGCAGGATGCTGTCCAGCGATGTTTCGGCTGCCTTCGATCCGGCTTTCGCGGGCGTATTCGAGAAAAAGAACGCCGCTTTCGTGGGGATGGGCGTTTGTTTCAACAAGTATACGGGCAAGGGCGGCAAAGCCGGAGCCAGCGACGCCAATGCCGAATATGTATCTGAGATCAGAAGTATCATGGACGACAACAATGTCACCTATCATACTTCGGAGATCGGAAAGGTCGACGCGGGCGGCGGCGGAACGATCGCTTATCTGTGCGCCAAGTACGGTATGAATGTGCTTGACTGCGGCGTACCGGTCCTGTCGATGCACGCTCCGTGGGAGATCGTGAGCAAAGCCGATGTGTATGAGGCCTATAAATGCTACTGTGCCTTCCTGAAAGAAGCCGGAAAACGTTCGTTGTGACCAAGATCAAAGGGGCAGCGCAAGCTGCCCCTTTGAACGGTATCCGGTGTGACCGATCACTTTCCGAAGAACCTTTTGATCTTGTTCAGGATCCCTGCCGCGTCATCGATGTTGAGCTTGGCAAGGACAGCCTTGGCCACGGCTTTGACCTGTTCACTGTCCAGATCGATCCCGAGCTTTTTGAGTACAGCCGCGGGGTCTTTCTTGAAACTCTCGATCAGGTCATTGTTGCCGGTGAGCTTCGAAACTACCTGTTTGACGATGCTTTCGATATCGAGTGCCATAATAGATCCTCCTTTGTTTTTTGATCTCAGGTTGGTTAAATTATAGCTTTCACAGTCCAAAAGTCAATAAAAATCGACAACAGGAGGGAAAATGGATCTGAGTTTCGGTACCATGGCCCATGGAAAAAACGACCTGATCACAGATGTGAGCGGCGTCCGGGTAGGACATTTTACGATCGACAGGGGAGACTGTCACACAGGGGTAACGGTGATCCTGCCCACACAGAAAAACCCGTTCCTGTGCAAATTGACAGCCGCTTCCCATGTCATCAACGGATTCGGAAAAACGATGGGCCTGATCCAACTGGATGAACTGGGGACCCTGGAAACACCGATCGCCATCACGAACACCCTGAATGTGGGCAAAGTCCATGACGCTCTCGTATCTTATATGCTGCGGCTGTGTGATCGTGACGGGATCGCCCTTACATCGGTCAATCCGGTGGTCTGTGAATGCAATGACAGCAGGATCAACGATATCCGGCAGCGGCCTGTCGGAGAGAAAGAGGTTTTCGCAGCGATCGATTCCGCGTCGGAGATATTTAAACAGGGATCTGTCGGAGGCGGCAGAGGCACTGTCTGCTATGGGCTCAAAGGCGGGATCGGCTCATCGTCGCGGATCTTTGAGATCGACGGGAAAGAGTATACCGTCGGTGTTCTGGTCCAGTCCAATTACGGTTCCGCGGGGGATCTCACTCTTTGCGATCTCACAGATGAAAGCGCCGGCCAGGATCAGGGAAGCATCATCCTGATCGTCGCGACGGATCTTCCTCTCTCATCCCGGCAGCTGAAGCGTGTCATCAAGCGTGCTTCGGTGGGTATGGCGAGGCTGGGGTCCTATATCGGCCACGGAAGCGGCGAGATCGTCATCGGGTTCACGACCTGCGCGCCCGAAAAAAGCGGGGAAAGTTTTCTCTGTCAGCGGATCATGAGAGAGGATCTCCTGGATCTTCCTTTCAGGGCGGTAGGGGAGTGCGCGGAGGAAGCGATCGTGAGATCCATGCTTTACGCAGACCGGGACCGGACACTTCAAGGCAGTCAGATCAGATCACTGCGTGAATACGAGATAAAAAAACGACCCGGTAAGGGCCGTTTTTGATCGTTTTCAGGGCGTTACCCGGTTCGGGCCGCGGAACAGGAATTCAACTTCCTTGATGCTCAGATCGAACAGGAGCATCGTGAGCCTGTCGACGCCCAGGCCGAAACCGCCGTGGGGCGGGCAGCCGTAGCGGAAGAACTCCAGATAGAATTTGACGTCTTCTCCCAGGCCCTTTTCATCGGCCTGTTTCTTGAGCTGCTCATAACGGTGTTCACGCTGGGCACCGGTAGTGATCTCGCAGCCGCGCCAGATCAGGTCATATCCCAGAGGATTGCCGTTCTCGTCCCGCATGTGGTAGAAAGCGCGCTTCTCGGGACCGTAATCGGTAACGAATAGGAACTCGTGACCATACATATCTTTGGAAAGCTTCGCGCAGAGATGCTCAGCCTCGGTGCTCAGGTCATTCCTGGTGTCGCCGTCCTCGGGCTTGAAGCCGTACCGGGCTTCCAGTTCCTTATACACATCCTGAAGCGCCATCACCGGGAAGGGCAGGGTGGGCACGACGACTTCCTTGCCGAAAACACGCTTGATATCCTCGCCGTATTTTTCGCTGACCCGCTTCAGCGCGCACTGGAGAAGTTCCGCTTCCAGATCCATCACATCCCGGAAGGAATCGATATAGCTGAATTCGATATCAAAGCCCGTGAATTCGGTGGCATGCTTATTGGTGAAAGATTTCTCGGCCCTGAATACCGGGCCCACTTCAAAGATCCGGTCAAAACCGGCAGCCATCGCCATCTGCTTATAGAACTGAGGGCTCTGGCTGAGATAGGCTTTCCTGTCGAAATACTTCAGCTCGAATACATCGGAGCCGGATTCGCTGGCGGCGGCGATCAGCTTGGGCGTATGGATCTCAATGAAATCCTTTTCAAGCAGATGCTCACGCATCGCGGCGACAAGGGCGGTCTGGACCTTGTACATCAGCAGATTTTTTTCGCTCCTCAGATCGATCCAGCGGTAATCCAGCCTGGAATCGATCGCGGCATCCTTCGTCAGGGGCATCGGGTCCGCAATGGAATCAAGGGTGATCCTGTCCGCCAGGACTTCCATCCCGCCCAGCTTGACATATTCGTTTTTAACGGCAAGGCCGTCCACTTCGATCACGGAACCGATCGTGATCTGATCCACAGCCGCTGCCAGAGCGGGATCCTTTTCCTTTTCAACGGTGACCTGGATCACGCCGCTGAAATCCCTCAGCACGATGAAAGCCATGGTCCGCTTATTGCGGCAGTTCTCGACAAAACCTTCCAGATGGACCTTGCTGTCATTGACGATGTTTTTGATCAGTGTTCTTTCAGGCATGGTGTTATATCCTCACTTCACTTTATTTGTTCATTCAGATAATTCGTCAGTTCGTCCGCGGCGATCTCCCGTTCTTCATGCGTCTCAAGGTTCTTGACCTTCACATTGCCGCGGGCCCACTCATCACCGCCGACCATCACGATGATCCTGGCGATCCTGCCGGCGAACTTGAACTGGCCTTTCAGGCTCCTGCCGGCATGATTGCAGTCCGCCTTGAATCCCTGAGCCCTCAAACCCTGAGTCACGATGAAAGCGTCGCCCAGATCCTTTTTATCGATATTGGCTACGTACACATCCGTAACGGCCGGGGGCTCGGGAAGCAGGTGCTGGTGTTCAAGCTCGATGAGGATCCTCTCGATGCCGATACCAAATCCGGCAGCGGGCGTCGCCGGCCCGTCCAGCTGTTCCACAAGACCGTCGTATCTTCCGCCGCCGCAAAGGGCAAGCCCGCCGGCATTGCTCTGCATGATGATCTCGAACACCGTTTTGGTATAGTAGTCGAGGCCTCTGACGATCTTGGGATCCACCTTGTACGTGATATGAGCGGCGGAAAGAAGATCCTGAAGAGTTTTGAAATGTGCGGAGCATTCCTCGCAAAGATAATCAAGGATGCAGGGGGCAGACGCGGTATACTTTCTGCATTTTTCCTCTTTGCAGTCAAGGATGCGGAGCGGATTCTTATCGAACCTGCCCTTGCAGGTGGGACACATGTCATCGATATACTGGGCGAAATACGCTTTTAGCGCCAGCTGATAACGCCCGCGGCATACCGGGCAGCCGATGGAATTGATATGGACGACCAGGTTCTTTAAACCCAGTTCATCAAGGACGGACAAAAGCGTGCTGATGAGCTCCGCTTCCACCGTCGGCTCACTGCCGCCGAAGCATTCCATGCCGAACTGATGATGCTCGCGCAGCCGGCCGGCCTGAGGATTCTCATACCGGAAGATGGGCGCGTTGAGATAGTACATCTTGCAGGGGAGCGGATCGGCGAAAAGCCTTCCTTCGATAAAAGCGCGGACAGCGCCCGCGGTGCCTTCCGGCTTGAGCGTGATGGACCTGCCGCCCTTGTCATTGAAAGTGTACATTTCTTTCTGTACGATGTCGGTCGTATCACCGACACCGCGCAGGAAGAGCTCCGTGTGCTCAAAAACAGGCGTACGGATCTCCCGATAGCCTGTGGCTTCGGCCTTTTCCCTCATGATCTTTTCGACATAGTGCCAGGCGTAAGAAGTGCCGGGCAGAACATCCTTAGTGCCCTTCGGTATCTGGATCGCCAATGAGAAGCCTCCTTGTTTTACACATATGGATGTGAGGAGCGGTTTTACGCGAGAAAATGAACGCTGCCGCGGGGCTGCGTCAACAAGAAATTATAACGGCGTTACGATCGCTTGTCAAGGAACGGAAGGTGTTCATGACAGGGGGAGAACTTGTTTCGGATCGAGCTAAGATCGTGAGAGGAGCCGCATGAAAACATGAAAAAAGACCTGCCGTATCCGGCAGGCCTCTGGAGCTGATGGGCGGATTTGAACCGCCGACCTCATCCTTACCAAGGATGCGCTCTACCGACTGAGCTACATCAGCACCCGACAACGAAAGGCATTTTATCACCTTTGATCCGCGTTGTCAAGGACTTTTTTATCAAACAAATGAATGGAAATTATTGGTGATGAAGTGAAAGAAAACGTTAGGCGCAAGGCATTTGACCGGAAGATATCTTACATGAGGATCCGCTTCGTTCACACAGTAACTGGTCATCGGTAATACGCATGAGCGATCGATACCAGTCATTGTTAAGCAAATAAAGCAATTGCTTACAATAAGAATTAAGAAACAGATAATAAGAATACAGATATAAGAATACAGATATAAGAATACAGAAAAAAGAAAATGAAGTTTCGTGCGCACGCTTTTTACCGATCGATCAAACTTTTTCTTCGGATCGGGAAATGTAGAAAAAAGGGGCCCGGATCTTTACGACCCGGGCCCGATGTTCATCGGTTTTTACTCGATATCGTCGGCTGTGTCTGTCAGGCCGCCTCCGAGGATGGGAAGGGCCACGGCGCTGTCACCGGCAACGAACCGGGGCAGGATACCGTTCCACTGCTTGATCTGGGTCAGCTCGATGAGCTTGTCCGTCAGGGAAGCGGAGATCAGCTGGTTCGCGGCGGCTTCCGCCTCAGCCTGGACCTTGACAGCATACGCCTTGGCGTCGGCGTTGATCTTCGCCACATTGGCTTCCGCCTCAGCCTGGATGCGCTGACGTTCAGCCTGCTGCTGGGTCTCCATCGTCTTCTGCTGCTGCTCGATCTCAGCCTGCAGTTTCTTCTGCGCGGCGACCTGCTTGGCTTCGACAGCGTCCGTGAAGGAATCGGTGAAATCGATATTCTCGATGGAGATATTGATCACGTTGATCCCGTAAGTGCCCAGTTCCTTGCTCAGGCTGTCACGGATCTGGATGCTCAGCTCCTCCCGGAAAGCCACCAGGTTTTCCGCGGAGTATTTTGAGAAAACAGATTTCGTGTTCTCAAGCATCCTGGGGTAGACCAGCTTGTCAAAATAATCCGTGCCTACTTCACGGTACAGATTCATCGCTGTGGTCTTGTTGATGGCATAGTTGATGGACCCGGTGATGTCCACCTGCTGGATATCGGAAGAGAAAGCTTCGGTCTTAAAACTGGTTTTCTGCTCACGGTTATCCATCAGGATGATCTTCTGGATCGGGCTCTTGAAGTGGAAACCGGCCTCAAGAGTCGTAGCTTCCACCTTGCCGAAAGTAGTGACGATACCCGTGTAGCCGGTGGGGACCTGCGTGGTGCAGAAAGAGAATACGATGATCAATGCGGCCACGATGATCCCGAGAATGATCAGGTTGCGGACTGAAAACAGGGAATTCTTCATGGTTCATTACCTCCTCACACGAGGCAGAATATCACATATTCGGTTTTGATGCATTGCCTGGCCGATGAAAAATACATCGGGGCGTCTGAAATGTCACAGGTCTCAGCCCAAAGCGCCTTCCACCAGCGCGTATAACAGGCCGGATACGAGCATGAACGCCATGATGAGGCACACCAGCCGGATCCAGAATTTCTTATCGCTCTTCTTTTTGTTCGTCATATTATACTCCTTTTAGTTTGGTCAGATACTGTCTCAGACCGCGGCGTTCTGACACGCTTCGATCGCTTTGGCCAGCTGATCGGGGCAGGATGTACCGTTGCGGCAAAGGATACCGCTCAAGAGAGCTTTCACTTCATCCGCTTTACGGCCGATGACCATTTTGCTCAGCCCCTGAGTGTTGCCTTTGCAGCCGTTGATGATCCTGCAGCTGGTGATGATACCGTTTTCGATCTCAAGATCGATGCCTGTGGAACAGGTCCCTCTGGTCACATAATGGAACACGACGATCCTCCTCTTATTGAATATCGTTTATGATCGTTTGTCGTTAACGATCGAAAACAGGCGTACCGTGCAGTAAACGCCTTTGTTATTATACTTATCCCGGAGGATTCCTTCAAGATGCATGCCGCATTTTTCCATCACGCGGCCTGAAGCGGGGTTGTTGACATCGTGGCAGGCTTCCAAACGGTGGAGATGCAGTTCATCGAAAGAGTAGCGGATCAGACGCTTGAGCGCTTCCGTCATGATCCCCTTGTTCCAGTACGCGGGATCAAGGCTGTAACCGATCTCGGCGCATCGATGTTCCGGCGAAAAACCCACGTATCCGATCGTGCCGATCATTCGGCGGTCTTTTTTATGCTCAATGGCGAAAATGCCCGGCAGCCCGTTCCTGTATTGACGGCGGCATATGCGGATAAAGCGTCTTGACTCACCGATGCTCTGATGAGGTGACCAGAGAACATACCTGCTGACTGCCTCATTCCGGGCAAAAGAGAACAGATCCCCGGCGTCTTTGAGCTGGATGGGCCTGAGGATCAGTCTTTCCGTATCCAGAATAGGCGGGTATAAAAGGAAAGGATCAGTTAGTTTCTGAATCATGATCTGTTTCGAGTATGTAGGTCGCCAGGAGGCCGATCTGCGTTTTGCTGTCATGCAGTGTTCCGTTCAGGCAGCGGGCCACGAGCGCGCCTAACGGGAAAACACCGGTCGACACGAACTCACCGGGATCCGGATGAGCGGGGTGACGCTCCAGACCCTTGGCAAGATAAAGGGAGATCTTCTCATTGCAGAACCCGGGAGTGGTATATATATCAGTCAGCTTTCTCCAGTCGCTCGCGGTCAGGCCGGTCTCTTCCGCCAATTCCCTTTTGGCGGCCGACAGGGGATCTTCGTCGGGTGAATCGAGCTTGCCCGCGGGGATCTCCCATGTGACGCTGTCCATCACGACACGATGCTGACGCACCATCGTTACATTTCCGTTTTCATCCAAAGGCACGACCGCGACGGCACCGCAGTGAAGAACGGCTTCTCTCAGGGCCGTGCTGCCGTCGGGGAGACGGACCGTCCAATGCTCCACATCGATCAATGCCCCGTTGAACATGCTTTTCTTTGAGATCACTGTTTCGATCAGTTGATTGTCATCCTGCATTTTTTGTTCCTCCTTGCAATAAAATATATTTATTCTTCGTTATATCAGTGATTCCTGCTTCGTGCTCGTCAAAAAGCCGCCGGAAAGGAGGCTTTCTTGACAGTAAAATGGAATTGTAATAAAATCGAAACAAACCGGAGTTGGTTTGGGAATGAGGTGGAGTATATGATCAAAAAGGTTGTCGGAATCCTCGCTGTCATAATGATCCTGTTCTCTTTGCCCGGCGCATTGTCGGAATATGCGCCGGCGGGGATCAGCGTCGGAGTAAACTGGATCGATGACGATGGTTTCCTTTATACGGAGTATGCTTCACCGGTATCTTACGCCGGATACGAGAATGCCTACTGGCTGATGGTCCCTGAGATCGCGCAGGGAAGGATGCTGACGCTGTTCATTGAAGACACCAGTGGACAGTATGCCTCCTTCATGCCCGGCAACGGGACCGAACTCTACAATTATATCGATGCCGGATCAGATATCAGTACCGCGAATTACACAGAGATCTATTGCTTTGATCAAAACATGATTCAAACCAATACGATCCGCCTGTATCTTTCCACTTCGGCGGAATATCCTTCCCAGCCTTCCGTGCTCAGCGCTACGGTCACTGTCAGATACCTGGACAGTGTGTCGGGCAGCGAGATCAGTTCCGAACTGATCGAATGCCCCGGGAATGAAGTCACCACAGTCACAGCTCCCGAGATCCCGGGTTATGTGCTGCAAAGCGACGGCATCCAATATGTTTCAGTCGATCCAAACGGAAATCCGGACAGGTACGGCGTTGATTTCTACTATATGCCCGCCGCGACTGCTCCGGTGATCAACGTGCGGTATATCGATATGAACACCGGAGCTGAGATCCGGCAGGCCGACTATCAGACCTGTGAGCTCAACACCACCACGACCATTAACGCTCCCAATGTCGACGGCTACGTGCTCGCCGGAGACGCTCAGGCTTACGTGACCGTTGACGGGATGGGCAACGCCAGCACCGGCGAAGTCATCTTCTATTATTCCGCTGTCCAGACGCCTGTTGTCACGGTGCGGTATATCGACATGAACACCGGAGCCGAGATCCGGCAGGCCGACTACCAGACCTGTGACCTCAACACCACCACGACCATCGACGCTCCCAATGTCGACGGCTATGTGCTCGCCGGGGACGCTCAGGCTTACGTGACCGTGGACGGGATGGGCAACGCCAGCACCGGCGAGGTCATCTTCTATTACTCCGCCGTCCAGGCTCCCGTAGTGACGGTGCGGTATATCGACATGAACGCCGGATCCGAGATCCGGCAGGCCGACTATCAGACCTGTGAGCTCAACACCACCACGACCATCGACGCTCCCAATGTCGACGGCTATGTGCTCGCCGGGGACGCTCAGGCTTACGTGACCGTGGACG
>CADCQZ010000329.1 GCA_902803675.1 uncultured Eubacteriales bacterium | reverse complement strand
CTATGGGGCGGCCCAAAGGATGTATGTCAAACGGGGCTATATCCCCGACGGCTCCGGGGCATGGTACCGGGGAAAAAACTGCACCCCATATGACACCGTCTACACCAATGACGACGATCTTGTGCTGTACCTGTCCAAAAAGCTCCCCGGGCAGGAGAAGACAGGGGGCGGGGATCCCTTATGAGCGGGCGGGTCGTCATGGACCGGGACTTCATCTACGAGGTGCTCTCCGCGGTGGCGGAGATCCCCGAAGGGCGCGTGGCCACCTATGGGCAGATCGCGCGCCTCATCGGCCGGGAACGTTCCGCGCGCCTGGTGGGCAGGGTGTTGAGCATGGCGGAGCTCTACGGGGATTTTCCCTGCCACCGGGTGGTGGATCACTCGGGCCGGACGGCGCCCGGATTTACGGAGCAGCGGGCGCTGCTGGAGGCAGAGGGGGTCGCCTTCAGGCCGGACGGCCATGTGGATATGCGTTCATGCCGGTGGGACTGCTGAAAGGAGAGGGGCCGGGTATGAAGATCCATCTGATGCGAAAAGGGCATCCCCTGTGGGAAAAACTGGCCGCCTACGCGGAAGAATGCTCCTGGAGAGCGGGCCCGGTCCTCGCAAAACAGATGCGTGAGAACACCTTTCGGGACTGGGAGCGGGTGATCGCGGCGGAGGAGGACGGGCGTTTTATCGGGTACTGCACCTTCACCGAAAGGGACGAGATGCCGGAAGGCTGCGGCTATGCCCCCTTCATCGGTTTCGTGTTCGTGGACGAAAAGCACCGCGGGAAACGCCTTTCGGAGACCATGATCCGGCGCGCGCTCGACTACGCCGGGACCCTTAAGTTCCCCCGGGTCTACATCATGAGCGGGGAAATGGGCCTGTATGAGAAATACGGGTTCAAAAAGATCGGCGTTTTCGAAACGATCTACGGGACGAAAGACCAGCTGTTTTATATCGACGTCGGGGCGATACGTGAGGGAGATCGGGACGGGGAAAGCGGGGCCGTCGGCCGCGCCTGGTACACGGCGGATCCTCATTTCGGCTCGGATTCCCATGTGATCATGGAGCGGGAGATGCGGCCTTTTAAGGATATCGCCGAATACACCCGGGAGCAGGTGAGGATCTGGAACGCCCAGGCCCGTCCGGCGGACACCGTCTGGGTCCTGGGGGACTTCTGCAATTACAATCATCTGGAAAAGGACTACTTATCGGGGCTGGCGGTGTCGGGGCAGATCCGCGCGCGCGTCAAGCTGATCACTGGCAATTCGGAGGAGCGGGTCATCGCGGCGTGTTTCGGCGGGGACTTTGAACGGTTCCGCGCATACTGCCTGAACACGGACGGGTTCCGTTTCGACGACGTGACGCGCGGCGCCTACACCCGTATCTGCGGGGAAAGGTTTTACCTGACCCACAAGCCCACGGATCACGATCCCGGCTGCCTCAACCTGTTCGGGCACACCCACCGGTCCACCGGGCTGTGGAAGCCCTTCGGGTTCAATGTGGGGGTGGACCTCAACCATTTCAGGCTGTTCGGGGAGGACGATATCCGGAACCTAATGGAACAGAAGCGCTCCTACTGGGATCACGACCCGGACAACAACTGCTGATGAAAGCGATAAGGCGGCTATGAAGATCTTTTTCGCGCCCATGGAGGGGATCACGGACGGCGTCCTGCGGCGCGTCCATCACGACATATTCGGCGGCGTGGACGTATACGGCCTGCCGTTCCACAAGCTGACGCAGACCATGACCCTCACCACCCGGGAAGCGCGGGACATTTCCCCGGAGGAGAACCGGGGCCTGGACGTGCTGCCCCAGGCCCTGACCAGGAACCCGGAGCATCTCCTTCACTGGCTGGACTGTGTGAGCGCCCTGGGATACCCCCGCGCGGACCTCAACCTGGGCTGCCCTTCGCCCACGGTGACCAAGGGCGGGAAGGGCAGCGGCATGCTGCGGGATCCCGGGTATCTCATGAGCTTCCTGGACTATGTTTTTTCCCGTCCCCTGCCCATCTCGCTGTCCGTCAAGACCCGGATCGGCTGCGAGCGGCCGGAGGAATGGCAAAGGATCCTCGATATCCTGGCGGAGTATCCCTTCGGCCATGTCACCGTCCACTGCCGCACCGCGGCGGAACAGTACACCGGCGCGATCCATCCGGAAGCCTTCGGGGCGGCGGTCTTAAAAGGGCTGCCCCATCCCGTTTACAACGGGGATCTGAGGACCCCCGGGGACGTGGAGGCGGTCCTCACGCGATTCCCCCAAACGGAAGCGGTCATGATCGGCCGCGGCCTTCTCATGGACCCGGCCCTGGCCCGGCGGCTGAAGGGCGGGCCGGAGGCGGGACGGGAGGAGCTTTACGCCTGGTACCGTTCCCTCTATGAGGGATGGGCCTCCCGGTTTGACCGTACCATCGCTTTGGGGCGGCTCAAGAAGCTGATGGAATGGCCGGGCGAGGGGGATATCCGCCTCCGGCGGCTCCTGCGGCGGGCCTCCGGCGCGGAGGACTGCATCCGCGCGGCTCTGGGGGAATGAGACCATGACATACGACAACGTGTGCCGGGCGGTCTTTTTAAGGCGGCTGGACCGCTTTTCCGCGCTGGTCGGCATGGATGGGAAACAGGAGACCGTCCATGTGAAAAATACCGGGCGCCTGAAAGAGCTCTTCGTCCCCGGGGCCGAGGTGTGGCTCAGCGGGGCAGCCTCCCCGGGGCGCAAAACGGCGTATGACCTGGTGACCGTCCGCAAAGCGGACGGCGCGCTTTACAATGTGGACAGCCAGGCGCCCAACCGCGCGGCGCTGGAGTGGCTCCGGGAGGGGGACTGGGACGAGATACGGCCCGAGTTTTCCTGCGGGGGCTCCCGGATCGACTTTTTCATGCGCCGCGGCGGGGAAAAATATCTGATGGAAGTGAAGGGCTGCACCCTTGTGCGGGACGGGATCGGTATTTTCCCCGACGCGCCGACGCTCAGGGGCACGAAGCACCTGCGGGAGCTTTCCCGCGCGGCGGGGGAGGGCTTCCATGCCTGCGCCGCTTTCGTGATCCAGACGGACGGGGTGGATACGGTCCGGCCCAACCGGGAGACGGACCCGGCCTTCGCGGACGCGCTGGAGGAGGCGGG
>CADCQZ010000328.1 GCA_902803675.1 uncultured Eubacteriales bacterium | reverse complement strand
TCGTGCAGTTCTTCGAGTCCCTGCCCCCGTCCATCATCGAGGCGAGCCGCATCGACGGCTGCAGCCAGCTGCAGATCTTCTTCCGCATCGTGCTGCCGCTGTCAAAGCCCATCTGCTCGGTGATCGCCATCTTCGCGATCAACGCCGCCTGGTCGGATTTCCTTCTGCCCTACCTGGTGCTGCGCGGCGGGGACAAGCAGACCGTGATGGTGCGGCTCTTCGTGTTCTCCACGGAGCAGACCGTCAACGCGGACACGATGATGCGCTCGGTGGTGTTCTCCATGATCCCGCCCATCATCCTGTTCTTCATCTTCCAGAAACAGCTGACGGAGAATACCGTGTCCGTCGGCATCAAGGGATAGTATCGGAAAGGGGCCGCACATGGCAAAGACCGCGGATCTGTACTTCAGGGTGGATCCCTGGAAAGTGATCGAGGAAGGGTTCGACCCGGCCTATTCCCGGGTGAGCGAATCGGTGTTCTCCCTGGCCAACGAGAGCCAGGGCGTGCGGGGCTGCTTCGACGAGGGCGGCGCCGTGGACAGCTTGCGGGGCGCGTACGTCAACGGGGTGTACGATCTGGAGCCCGTGGGGAAGAGCTACCGCGGGATCATCGACCGCACCCACTACATGGTCCCCGCCGCCGAGTGGCTGAAGGTGCGCATCGAGGCCGACGGGGAGGTGCTGGACCTGGGAAGATCCGCTTTCCGTGATTTCAGGCGGGAGCTGGACATGCGCGCGGGCACCCTTAAGCGCGGCTTTATCTGGCGCACAGCGTCGGGCGGGGAGATCAGGCTCACCTTCCTGCGCTTCCTGAGCATGACGGCAAGGGAGCGGGCCTATCAGCGGATCACTTTGGAGTCCCTGAGCTTCGAGGGTGAGATCCGTCTGGAGACGGGGATCGACTTTAAGTCCGTGCACGAGGGCCGGGGCAGATGCTTCTGGCAGCCCGTGAGAGCGGAAGGGGACGGCCGCTGCCTTATGCTGCAGGGGCGCACGCTCTCCTCCGGGCAGGAGGTGTTCGCCGGCGCCGTGATCGATATGCCGGGAGAGACTTCGGTCTCCGCCCAAGGCGCCGAAGCGCGGACGTTGGGCCGCTTCACGCTCAAAAAGGGGGAGAAAGCGTGCCTTAAAAAGCGGGCCGTGATCCTGTATGACGGCAGCGCCGGGGAGGATCTCTGGCAGAGGGGCGTGAAGGCCCTGGACGAAACGGAAAAAGTGCCCTTCGATGAGGCCCTTGAGGACCAGAAGGCCTACTGGGAGGCGCGGTGGCGCGCCTGCGATATCGTGATCGAGCCGGCGGACGGGGAGAACGCCGATATCGTGGCCGGGGAGCAGCAGGGCGTCAGGTTCTGCGTGTTCCAGATGACCCAGACCTATAACGGCGGCAGCCCCCGCCACAATATCGGCGCGAAAGGCCTGACGGGCGAGGCCTACAACGGGCACGCCTTCTGGGACACGGAGAGCTGCTGCCTGCCCTTCTACCTGTTCTCGGACCCGGAGGCGGCCAGGGATCTGTTGAAATTCCGGTACAGCACCCTGCCCCAGGCCCTGGAGCGGGCGAAGGCCCTGGACTGCGAGGGCGCCTGCTATCCCATCGCCACCCTGAACGGCGAGGAGGCCTGCCCCCTGTGGCAGCACGCCAGTTTGCAGATGCAGCCCTCCACGGCGGTGGCCTACGGCATCTGGCACTATGTGCTGGTGACGGGGGACCGGGATTTTCTGTGGGACTGCGGCGCCGAGATGCTCCTTGAGATCGCCCGGTACTTAAAGAGCCGGGCCGGCCGGGGCGCGCGCACGGGGAAATACGGCTACTTCGGCGTCATGGGGCCGGATGAGTTCCACATGATGGTCAACAACAACGCCTACACCAACTATATGGGCATGCGCTCTCTTATGTACGCGGCGGATACCCTTAAGGAGATGGCGGCGGAACAGCCGGATAAATACCGGGCCCTCGTCAAAAAGACAGGTCTTCAGGATGAGGAGACCGCCGCCTGGCGGCAGGTGGCCGAAAACATGTATATCCCCCAGGGGGAGGACGGGCTCATCGAGCAGCACGACGGCTTTTTCGACCTGCCCCACACGGATATCGACTCCATCCCCGTGACGGAATTCCCCCTGTACGATCACTGGTCCTACGACCGGATCTACCGCACGGACATGATCAAACAGCCCGATGTGCTGATGATGCTGTACCTGTACAATTCCTCCTTTTCCGGGGCGGTCAAGCGCGTCAATTACGACTTTTACGAGCCCCGGACCATCCACGAATCCTCCCTTTCGCCCGCCGTTCACTCGATCCTGGCGGCGGAGCTGGACAAGATGGACGAGGCCGTCCGCTTCTTCGGCTACGCCACCCGCCTGGACCTGGACAACTTCAACCGCAACACCCGCGAGGGACTGCTCACCACCAGCATCGCGATGGCCTGGGCGAACATCGTGTACGGGTTCGCCGGCCTGCGCAGCGACGGGGAGCGCCTGGCCTTTGCCCC
>CADCQZ010000327.1 GCA_902803675.1 uncultured Eubacteriales bacterium | reverse complement strand
CTGGCCGTGTGCCTGTTCCTGGTGGGCAGCTACCGGAACATGCTGTTCATCATCGTGGTGATCTTCAACATCCTGATCGGCACTTTTCAGGAATACAGGGCCCAGAAGACCATCAGGAAGCTGCAGCTGCTCAGCGCCCCCCATGTGCGCGTGCTGCGCTCCGGACGGGAAATGGAGCTCCGGCCGGAGCAGGCCGTCCGGGATGACCTCACCATCCTCCGCGCCGGGGACCAGGTGGTGGCCGACGCCGTGGTTGTCGGCGGGGCCGGTTCCGCCATGGAATCCCTGCTGACCGGCGAGAGCGACCCGGTGCCCAAGCAGGAAAACAGCTGGCTGTACTCCGGCAGCTATATCACCGAGGGAAAACTCACCGCCCAAATGGTCTATGTGGCCAATGACAGCTATCTGGGCCGGCTCACGAAGGAAGCCCGGAAGACCGCCCGCCCCGGCTCAAAGCTCATGGAGGATCTGGACCGGCTGATCAAAATGGACACCATGGTGCTGGTGCCCCTGGGCATCCTGCTCTTCCTCAAGCAGGTCATCCTCAATCAGTGGTTTTCTTCCTCCCCCGTGCCCTTTGCGGAGCTGGCGAAGACCGCGGTGCCCCAGTCCGTCGCCGCGATGATCGGCATGATCCCGGAGGGCCTGATCCTTTTGACCAGCGTGGCCATGGCCGTGGGCGTCGTGAAGCTGGGAAGGAAAAAGACCCTGGTGCAGGAGCTGGCCGGGATCGAGACCCTCGCCCGAGCGGACGTCCTGTGCCTTGACAAGACCGGCACCATCACCTCGGGCGACATGGATGTTTTCCTCATCGAGGGCATGGAGCGGCCCGGGGATGAAGCCATGCGCGCCCTGAGCCGCTTCCTGGGCGCCTTCGACGAGAAGAGCCCCACATTGAACGCCCTGAGAAAGCAGGCCGCTCCCGGGACGGAAAAGCCCGTCACCGTGGTCCCCTTCTCCTCAAAGCGCAAGCGTTCCTCCGCGGCCTTTAAGGACGGCACCGTGCTGACCCTCGGCGCCCCGGAATATGTATTGGGAGACAAGTGCCCCCCGGCGCTTCGGGAACGGATCGGGGAGCTGACCAGCCAGGGGAAGCGGGTGCTGGTGCTGGCGGAGGGCCGCGGCCCCCTCGCCGCGGAGGAGCAGCCCCCCGTCACCGCGATCATTGCCCTTGTCGCCCTGACGGATCAGATCCGTCCCGGCGCCGAGGAGACGCTCCGCTATTTCCGGGAACAGGGCGTGGAGCTCAAGGTGATCTCCGGCGACGATCCCCGGACAGTGTCCATGATCGCCCGTCAGGCAGGCCTGGAAGGCTGGGAGAAAGCCGTGGACGCGCGGACCCTGACCACGCCGGAAGCCATCGATGACGCCTGCGAAAAGTATACCGTGTTCGGCCGGGTCTCCCCGGAGCAGAAAAAGGAGCTGGTGCTCGCGCTCAAAAAGCGGGGCCGCAACGTGGCCATGACCGGCGACGGTGTCAACGACATCCCCGCCCTCAAAGCGGCGGACTGCTCCATCGCCATGGCCGGAGGCGCCGACGCCGCGCGCCACGCCGCGCAGCTGACGCTGCTGAACTCCGATTTTTCCGTGATGCCCTCCATCGTGCTGGAAGGGCGGCGCGTGATCAACAACATCACCCGGACCGCCAGCCTGTTCCTGACCAAGACCATCTTCTCTTTCCTTTTGAGCATTCTCACCCTGCTGCTGCCGGGCGGGTACCCCTTCCATCCCATCCAGCTCACTTTGATCTCCTCGCTGACCATCGGCGTGCCGGGCTTCTTCCTCGCCCTGGAGCCCTGCAAAGAGCGCATCCGGGGGAGCTTCCTTAAGACCGTGCTTTACCGGGCCCTGCCGGGAGGCATCGCGGTGGCGCTGTGCGCGTCCCTGGCCATGGCCCTCACCCGTTTCGGCTGGGAGAGGGAAGTGTGCTCCACGCTGGCCACGCTCATCGCCTGGTGCATCGGATACATGGTGCTGGCGCGCACCTGCCTGCCCCTGACCCGGAGCCGGCTGGCCCTTCTGATCGGCCTGGCGGCGGCCTTCGTCGCCGCGGTGCATTTTGCCGGCAGGCACTTTGACCTGCTCCTCCCCCTGGGCCAAAACGCCTGGATCGCCCTCATCGTCCTGAGCGCCCTGGGATGCGCCGTCATCCTCGGCGCGGCCGCCGTGCTGAAGAAAAGGAGCGGCAGGAGAGCGGAGGAAGGGGCATGATCATCAGGGAACGATGGCTTGAAAGATAGAAGAGCGATTACGCTTTCAAAACGGTGGTGACCGCCTTCGCTTCGCTCCTTGTGACCGTGCTTTTCGCGTTATACAACGGTTTTCTCGGTATATATCACGGCTCCGTCTGGTACGCAGCGATCTGCCTGTACTATCTCCTGCTGGCGGTGCTTCGCGGGACCGTCATCGCGGCGGAAAAAAAGATATTCGCCCGCGGCGGGAATGAAAAAGCCAGGGACAGGACGCATCTGGCGGCGTCGGTGCTGCTGCTGATCCTGAACATCAGCATGATCGGGCCGATCACCATGATGGTCACCCAGCAGAAACCGGTGGATATGACGCTGATCCCCGCGATCGTCATGGCCGCCTATACGACATACAAGATCACGATGGCGTCCGTCCATCTCAGACGGAGCAGCAAGGTCGGGAACAGCCTCGTCAGGCTGCTGAGGACCATCAATTTCATCGACGCCCTGGTCTCGATCCTCACGCTGCAGAACACTCTGATCATGGTCAGTTCAAAAGGTGACGGCATGAAGCTGCTGCCCCTGTCCGCCGCTTCGAGCGCGGTCATCCTGGCTGCGGCCTTGTGCGTTTCCGTCGTCTCAATCTGTCACGGGATCAGACGCCTCAGGCGCGCGCCCCGGGCGCCAAAGGCGCAATGAAGCCGCCCCGGGCCCGGTCCCTGAGCCGGGGCTGATGAAGCGTCTTCATTCACAATAGGAACTCCGTCCGTCCCTTCCCCCGTTCCCCAAAGCAAACATATCGTATCATCGGGGGCTGCCCGCCCCTCCGCCTTGTAAAACCAATTCCTATTTTCTTCATTAGCCGCCAGGCGTCTTCATTAGCGAAGCGTCTTCATTAGCGAAGCGTCTTCATTAGCGAAGCGTCTTCATTCACAATAAGAACTCCGTCCATCCCTTCCCCGTTCTCCAAAGTCTCCCCCGGTCTCCAAAGCCCTTCCCTCCGGGCTCGGGGATGAGCGCCGCCGGCGGATCATTACCTCATCCGGCCGCTATATCGCGGCCACCTTCCCCATGGGGGAAGGCATTGATATGGCACGCATCGCACATGTTTGACAACCGTCGATCGGTGCAAGTAGGCTGCCGGGATCATCTGATGCCTGTCTCGCTGCGCTCGTTCAGCCTTGCCATTGTCGCCCGGCAACGCTTACGCTTGCCGTGCTCTGTGTCTCGGCACGCTGCCGTCTCGCTTCACTCGCCACCGGCGGCGCTCGCCTCTGCGCCCATGGAGAAGTTGGACTCCGCATGGAGGCCGGATGAGGACACCTCGTCATACCTTCAAATCAAAAGGGGCTGTTGCACAAGCAACAGCCCCTTTTCAGTCGATCAGGCGCCGGCATCATCGGCACCGGATCTTCCCCCGTATTCCACGCACAGCATGGTGAGATCGTCGAACTGCCCGGCGTCGCCCGTAAAGGCGTTCACGTCCTCCCGGACCATGCGAAGGATGCCCTCGGGATCGCGGCCCGCGGCGCGGTCCAGCGCTTTTTCCATCCGCTCG
>CADCQZ010000326.1 GCA_902803675.1 uncultured Eubacteriales bacterium | reverse complement strand
TTGCCAGTCGCTATCGGGTTCGTCGGCAACTACGCCCCTTGGGACTTCCACCCAAGCTTCGGGACATGCCCGTCATACAGCAAAAACACGCCCGGACCGAAAGGCCCGGGCGTGTTGCGTGTCATATCGTTTTACTTGATCAGGTGGATCGTGTTGAACAGGCTCGCGAAGGTATTGGCGACGGTGGACATGGTCTTGATAAAGATATCCAGCGCTACGCCCACCACATCCTTGCGGGTATCGCCCACAGTGTCACCGGTAACAGCCGCTTTGTGCGCCGCGCTGCCCTTGCCGTGGCCCTCGAGCGCGCCGCTCTCGATGTACTTCTTCGCGTTATCGAAGGCACCGCCGCTGTTGCCCATGAACAGGGCCCTGGGGATGGCCACGATGGTCGCGCCGATCAGGATACCGCCGATGAACTGGGGCCCGAAGAGGAAGCCGCCCACGATGGGGATCACGATGGCCAGCACGGAGGGCACCAGCATCTTCCTCAGGGCCTGCTTGGCGGCCATCTGGATGCAGACGTTGTAATCCGGCTTCACTTTGCCTTCCAGCACGCCCGGTTTGGACAGCTGCCTGTCGCCCTCGTCAGCCATCAGCCTGGCGGACTCGATGGTGTTGTCCGTCAGCATGGCGGAGAAGTATTCCACCAGAGCGCCGCCGATGATGCCGCCCGCCACGACCACGAAGCTGGCGATATTCAGCACGGGCTCCAGATTGCCGGTGTTCAGGTTGGACACGTATGCCACGATCAGGGACACGGTGGCGAAGGCCGCGGAACCGATGGCGAAGCCCTTGCCGATGGCAGCGGTGGTGTTGCCCACGGCGTCGAGCTTATCGGTGATCTTGCGCACTTCATGGGGCAGGTGGCAGCTCTCGGCCAGGCCGCCCGCGTTGTCCGCGATGGGGCCGAAGGCGTCGATGGACACCGTGGCGCCCACGAAGGAGAGCATGCCCAGAGCCGACAGGGCGCTGCCGTAGGTGCCGCAGATCTTGCCGGACACGAAGAGCGCGATGCCGATCACCAGCACCGGCAGCAGAACGCTGCGGGAACCCACCGCGTCACCCTTGGTGACCACGAAGGCCTCGCCCTCCGGGGCGATCTCAGCCAGCTTGCGGGTGGGAGCGAAATCGGTGGAAGTGTAGTATTCGGTGATGGAACCGATGGCGATACCGCTGAGGATGCCCAGCACCGCAGAGATCCACGGGGACGCCCAGCCGGCCACGAAATCGGAATAGAGCTGCTCTTTGCCGAAGATCACCCAGGACAGCACGAAGGCGATCACCAGGGTGACACCGGCGGAGATCCAGGTAGCCAGGTTGAGTTCCCTGGAGGGATTGTCGGACATCTTTTTCTTCGCGGCGTAGATGAGGCCCACCAGGCAGCCCAGAAGGCCGCCGCCCGCCATCAGGATCGGGAAGGTCACGGTGGCGTTGAACATGCCGTCGGCACCGGCATTGCCGATATTGCCGTGATACAGCGCGATGGCGATCATGATCGCCGCGGAGACCGTGGCCACGAAGCTCTCAAGCAGGTCGGAGCAGTTGCCGGCGATGTCGTTGACGTTGTCGCCGATGAAATCCGCGATCACGTTGGGCACGCGGCTGTCGTCCTCGGGCATATCGTGGCGGATCTTCGCCAGGATGTCGGAGGAGATGTCCGCGGCCTTGGTGTAGTTGCCGCCGGCCACACGGTTGAACATGGCCACCAGGGAGCATCCCAGAGAATAAGTGGTGATCCGCATGATGTAGGGATTGCACTGAGCGCCGCCCAGGATGCCGGTGCCCACCGCGTCATGCTTGACGCCGCCCCAGATCATCAGGATCGCGATCAGGCCCAGAAGCCCGCAGGCCTGAACGCTCAGGCCGCTGATGGAGCCGCCGCACAGGGCTACTTTGACCGTCTCACCGATGGACAGGGTCTCACGGGCCTTATTGGCCGTGCGAACGTTGGCGTAGGTCGCCGAACGCATGCCCAGGATGCACACGAAGCTGCTCATCAGAGCGCCAAGGACCAGGGTGATGCCGCTGGTCGCTTCCACGAACAGGCTGAACAGGAGCGCCACCGCGGCGACCACGATCACGATGGTGCGGTACTCGGTCTTCATGAAGGTCTCCGCGCCGCTGCGGATGATGGCAGCCATCTCCATCATATCCGCGGTGCCCTCACCCATCGCGCGGATCCTCTTGTAGTTGTAGAACACGTAGGCGATGGCACATACCACCAGTGCCAGAACGATCCACCAGGCAGTCATTTCCATTCCTCCCCATTATGATTTCAGGATATCGTTTGTATTGTAAGTTCGTTCCGGTACAGGGTCAACATTTATTAAACAAACTTATCGGTATATCACATTTTTATATATCGATACGGGATCATCCAAAGACCGTGCACCGCCGCGCCGAATGAGAACGGGATCAGCATTTACAGAAAGTTCACACATTCCCTTCCCGCATGATGTATAATATGATAGGTTGAAAGGGGGCTGTGGGATGCTCGTCGTCAGGGACCTAAAAAAAGAGTATGGTGCCTTCAGGGCGCTGGACGGCCTGAGTTTTGATGTGCCCGACGGGCAGATCGTCGGGCTCCTGGGTGCCAACGGCGCCGGGAAGACCACCCTGCTCAACATCCTGGCCGGATGCCTGGAAAAAACGCAGGGCACCGTCTCGATCGACGGGATCGACCTCGCGGCGGAACCGCTCCGGGCCAAATCCCTCATCAGCTACCTGCCGGAGACCTGTCCCCTTTACGAGGAACTGACGGTGGACGAGTATCTCAGGACCGTCTGCCGCCTCAAGGGGATGGATAAGAACACCGCCGCGCGGGAAACGGCCAGGACCGCCGGAATAACGGGACTGAACGATGTAAAACACGTGGTGATCAGGGCCCTTTCCAAGGGTTACCGGCAGCGGGTCGGCCTGGCCCAGGCCTTCTGCGGCGGGCCGAAGATCATGTTTCTGGATGAGCCCACGGTGGGCCTGGACCCGCTCCAGGCCGCCGACCTGACCGATACGCTCAGGAAGAACCGCCGGGGCCAGACCATCGTGTTCTCCTCCCATCATCTGCACGAGGTGGAGCAGATATGTGAACGGGTGATCATCCTGGATCACGGCAGGATCATCGAGGACCGGATGCTGCGCGAGGACCTCAGCCCCGTGCTGATCCTCAGGGCCGCGTATACCGGAAGGGACCTGACGGAGAAACTGTTGAGCCTAAGCGCCGTTCTGAAGGCCGAAAGGATCGGAAATGACATCAGGTCCCAGACTTTCCGGCTCACCTGCGGCCCAGACGGGGCCCCGGAGGAAGAGCTGAACCGGCTTCTCGGCGCGCTGAACGCGCCCATATTGCGCCTGTACCCGGAGAAAGCGTCCCTGGAGGACATTTTCCTCAACGCGGCCAGGCCGTTGAACGGAGAAAAATGACCGATGCTCGCGGTATGGCAGAAAGAACTTAAAACATATTATTACACCAGCGCAGGCTATGTGTTCATGGGCATATTCCTGACGCTGAGCGCTGTCTTTTTCTATTCGGGCAACATGGCGGAACATTCGAGCAACTGCATGGCACTGCTGCGCAGCATGAGCTACCTGTGGATGCTGCTGTGCCCGCTTTTGACGATGCGCCTTGTGGCCGGGGAGCGCCAGCTCAGGACCGATGTCCTCCTGGGATCGCTGCCTCTGCCGGCGTCGAGCCTGATCCTGGGCAAATACCTGGCGGCCGCCACAGTGCTGCTTTTGACGACCGCGTGCACGTGGATCTTCCCCGCCGTGATCGCGCTGTACGGAAAAGTTTATCTCCCGGAAACGCTCACGGGATATCTGGGCTTCACCCTGATGGGGCTCATGTTCATCGCGCTGGACATGACAGCCACCTGCCTGTGCCTGACACCGCTGACCGCGTGCGTCGCGGGGCTGGGGATCAATCTGGCCTTCTGGCTGTTCGACGTGGTCGCAGCCGCCTCTTCCGGCACGGTGCTGGCCCGCGTGCTGACATTCCTCAGCCCGAACCAGCGTTTCACACCCTATACCCTCGGGCAGCTGAGCCTGGCGAATATCATCTACGCCCTGTGCTTCATCTGCGCCATGCTGCTCCTGTGCGAGCGGCTGATCAAAAGGAGGCGGCGCTGACATGAAGAATGCCGTTTCCGCGATCAAAAACTTCCTGTCACGCCACAGGGGCATGCCCAGACTGATCCTGTGCCTGATCGCGCTGATCACCGTCAGCGTCGCCGCGGACACCTTTGAGAAGGACCGGGCCCTGAGGATCGACTATTCCTTCAACGGCGCCACCACCCAGAGCCGGATCACCAGCCAGGTGCTGCGGGATCTTGACGAGGATGTGCACGCCTATGTGATCGTGTCCGCCGGCAGCCCGGATCAGACGATCGTGAGCCTGTTCGAGCGCTACAGCGCCGTGACGAAGCGCTTCACCTGGTCTCAGGAGAGCCTGGCCCGTGACCCGATGCTGCTGACCCGTTTCGAAGGACTTTTGACCGATGAAAACGTGAGCAGCGACTGCGTGGTGCTCTACTGCGCGGCGACCGGCAGGGCCAGGGTATATCACGAGGAGGACTTCCCGGTGTACGAGTATTCCACGGAGACGGGGTACTATATGATCACCGGATACAACTATGACAAACCCTTCGCCGAGGGCATCCTGTACGTGACACAGGACGAGCCCATCACGGTAAAACTGCTCACCGGGCATAACGAGATGAACGGCGACAGCATATCCGTATTGAAGGAGCTCCTCGAGAGCAAGAATTATGCCGTCGAGACCCTCGACCTTAAGAGCGGAGCCCCTGCCGACGGGGATATCCTGATGATCCTCTGCCCAAAGTATGATCTGACGGAAAAGGAATACGAGACCATCCTGAACTACCTTAAAAAAGGGAACGGCATGGTGTTCATCACCGATTACCTCGACAGCCAGGAGCTTCCGTTTTTCGGCGCTCTTCAGGCGGAATTCGGCATCAGCCCGATGCGCGGCATGGTGATCGCCTACGAGGAACAGCGGGACGCGTATTATTCCGACCTGCCGGCGTACCTGATGCCCCGTTACAGCGACGCCGATCTCACCGATCCCATCATCACCGCGGGAAAGACCCGGCTGATCATGCCCGGTTCCAGAGCGCTGAAGGTCACCGGATCGGACCTGATCCAGAGCCAGCCGGTCATCATCAGCGGCCATGCCTACGTGCGGGATTACACGTTATCCGCGCCGGACAGCGCCGAGAAACAGCCGGGCGATGAGGAAGGCTACTTCGCCCTGGCGGCCCAGTCCCTCCGGCTGTGGAGCGTGGGCACCGTGTCCAGGAGCGTTTTCATCGGCAATTCCCTCATGTTCACCGACAGCTGGCTGACAGCCAACACGGATTCCGACACGCTGATGCTGCGCGTCCTGGAATACATCAGCGGCTCCGCCCCCATCCGGCTGGACATCGCTTCCAAGACCAGCGTGAGGCGGGGACTGGATTACGTCTCCCCCGTCCTGCCGGTGCTCCTGAGCCTCATCCCGGCCGCGGCTGTCGCTCTCACCGCCGCGGCTGTACTGATAAGGCGGAAAAAACGATGACCGGCCGCCGCTCCGGAAAAAAATTGAAGACCGCAGCCCTCCTGGCGCTCACCGTCCTGTTCCTGATCAGCGCCTGGTATCTCATACAGCGCAGCCTGCCCCGGAGGAAGCCGCCGGAAGTGCACACCGCTTCGGAAGACGTGCGGGTGCTGTTCACCGCGGGGACGGATGACATCGTGTCCGTGACCGTCGATCCCGGCGACGGGGACGAATATACCCTTTCCGTCAGCGGAGAAAAGCTGGTGCTCTCCGACAGGCCGGACAGGGAACTGAAGGAAAGCGTGACCCGCGGGATCATGAACAATGTGCGTCTGATCCGGGCGGAAAAGACCGTGATCGACACCGCCGAAGAACGGACCGATCTGAAACTGTTCGGCTTCGATCCCTACCGCTGCAGGGCTGTCATCCTCACCGCGGACAAAAAGATCCACACGCTCCTGATCGGAAGCCAGATCCGGGGCGGGATCCCGTACTATTACTTCATGTTTGACGACGACCGGACCATCTACGCGGGCTCCACGGATATGTACAGCGCCTTTTCCGTCAGCCGCGGGATGCTCTTCCCCGCGCCGAAGATCAGCATC
>CADCQZ010000325.1 GCA_902803675.1 uncultured Eubacteriales bacterium | reverse complement strand
GGCCTCCTTGTCCGTGATGGTGAACTGGGTATAGGGGTGCAGCACGCTTTGGTCGATATAGGCTTTAAGCTGCTCGTCGGGAAGGGAGGCCAGCATGACCTTGCCTGAGCCGGAGGCATAGGAGGGGATCAGGGAGCCAGTGATGGCACGAGAAATGGGCTCTTCGGATCCGCTGAAGGAGAGTATCTTAATGGTGTTCATGGGGGGCTTAAAGACGGTGACGTTCACCCGGCACTTCCACTTGTCGTGAAGCTGCTTTATATAGTGCTCCAGCAGGAACAGAAACGGATAGTTCCGGGGATAGTTGAACGCCATGACGAAGGCCCTGAAGCCGATGGAGAACTTGCTGGTATCGGTGTTCTTCTCAATGAAATCATACTTCATCAGGGAGTTCAGGATCGAATAGGCCGTGGGGCGGCTGACGCCCAACTCCTGTTCTATCTCCGAGATGGACATGCTGCGGTTGGTCTGAGCCATATAGATCAGCAGATTCAGCGCCTTGTCCAGGGATTGGGGGGTAGAGGGGATGGTTTCTTTCTTCTTCATTCTTTTCCTCACTGTAAAAAGACTCTACTATCTGAAGCCGGGGAAAACCTGCTTCGGACGAAAGCCATTCTCTTGTTGAATCAATTATAGCATAGGTTGATGGAAAAACAATATGGTATAATCGAAAACTTTACTCCATCGAGAACAAAAATTGGTCGCTTTGTCATGCGGGACAGACTCTGCTAAGCAGCAAGCATTCATTATTAATAGGTAAGAACTCGATTGGAGGCATATCATACGGGACTAAGCAGAATGTTAATCGGATAAAAAGAAAATATTTTTTTTAAAAAAGAATTGCGAATTAATATTGAAAGTTTTCTTTACTCATGATAAAATACAAATCGAAACAAAGGGACGGACTACCCTTGGAGACAGGCCCGTGGAGCCGATGCAGCGGAAGGGGTGAATAAAAACAGATGGTTGCAAGGTAGTCTAAGTCCCAAAAGGAACAAACAACACCATATTCAAATCAGGAGGCAAAAATGAAAAAGACGTTCGCAATTATCCTGACACTCTGTATGATGCTCTCTCTGTTGGTCGCCTGTTCCGGGAACACGCAGACCGCCACCACCGCGCCCGCCGCAACGGCGCAGCCCGAAACCACCACGGAGCAGAAGGTGGAGGAACCCACCTTCCAGCTGCCCAAGACCATCACCTGGACGGCTTACGATGTAGGCGGCACCGGCTACATCCACAGCACGGCCATCGCCAACGCTTTCAAGCAGAAGTACGGCGTCACCATGCGCGTTATCCCCGCCGGAACGGACGTGGCCCGTATCGCGCCCCTGCTGCAGGGCACCGTGGACTTCTGCGCCACCGGCTCCGGTTCCTGGCTGGCCTTCGAAGGCCTGGAGGAGTTCTCCTCCGTGGAATGGGGTCCTCAGGATCTGCGCATGGTCTGGAACTGCGTGCCTGACACAGGCATGGTCATGGCCACTGCCGCCGACGCGGGCATCGAAACCCCTGCCGACGCCAAGGGCAAGCGGGTGGCCTACGTCATCGGCAACGCCTCCACCAACCTGGAGATGGAAGCCTTCCTGGCCTTCGGCGGCCTGACCTGGGATGACTGCGTGGTCGTGGAATTCCCCAGTTATTCCGCTTCTCTGGAGGGTCTGGTGAACAACACCGTGGACGCGGCAGCAGCCACTTCCGACGGCGCCAAGCTCTATGAGCTGGAAAGCTCCTCCCGGGGCTATCACATCGCCGAGTTCCCTGCGGACGATACCGAAGCCTGGGCCCGGCTCACCGCCATCTGCCCCTTCCTGGTTCCCGCTCAGGGCACCGCTGGCCCCGGCGGCTGCACGCCGGAGACCCCCAAATCCATTTCCCGTTTCCCCACCCCCAACCTGGTGACCTATGCCTCCCAGAACGAGGAGTATGTGTATCAGCTGTGCAAGATGATCAACGAGTCCTTCGATTTGTATAAGGATGCCCACGCCAGCACCCCCGGCTGGGCGGTCAATCGGCTGGAGAAGCATTGGGCCATTCCCTTCCACGATGGCGCGGTCCGGTATCTGAAGGAGATCGGCGCCTGGAACGACGAGGATCAGGCCCACAACGACGCCCTGGTGAAGCGGGCCCAGATCCTGGCTCAAGCCTTTGAAGAGACCATGACCGCTTCCACCGAGGAAGGCATCAAGGCCGCCGGATTCAAGGAGTTCTGGACCGCCCGCAGAGAAGAAGCGCTCAAGAACGCCGGCTTGAACTAATTAATTCGCCATGCTCATGGTCCAGGGGTGTCTCTCTTTGCCTTATGTAGCTTTGGTCCGGGAGACTGACTACATGAAGAGACCCCCTTGGGCCCCTCCTTTTTCCATGTCTATTTGAATCAACAATCCGTTGTCGGAGGTCCTATGGAAAACCAATTGCAAGAAGCTCAAAAGCCATCCAAATACAGGAATTTGAGCGGTTTCTGGAAGGTGGTCGTCTGTGTCATGACGGTCTGCGCCCTTTTCGTCGCCGTCAACCAGGTGTTCGTGCTGAATATCCTTCCGAACATGGTGGAAAACCGGTATCTGTATCTGGTGATGGCTCTCATCATCTCTTTCGTGTTTTTGCTCTTTCCCGCCTCCAAAAAGGCACCTCGGGATCACGTTCCCTGGTATGACGTGATCCTGTTCCTGGTGAGCGTGGTGACGCTGGTGTATTTCGTCATCAACAGCATGACCATGCTGCTGAGCGCCTGGGAATTCACCGCGCCGCCGGTGGCCCTCGGGTTTTCCATCGTGCTGTGGCTTCTGATCGTGGAGGCCGTTCGCCGGACCAGCGGCGTCGTCATGTGCCTCGTGGTGCTCGTGTTCTCCTTCTATCCCCTTGTGGCCCCCTTCCTGCCCTCTCTGATCTCTGGCATGGGCTTCGATTTTCCCCAGACGGTCAAGTATCTCATCATGGGCAGCGAGGGCATCACGGGAACTCCCACTAAGATTTTTGCCAACGAGGTCATCGGCTTCCTGTTCTTCGGCTGCGTGCTGCAGATCACTGGCGGCGGAGACTTTTTCATGGACCTGGCCTTCGCGCTCATGGGCAAATACCGTGGCGGCCCGGCCAAGGTGTCCGTGGTCAGCAGCGGCTTCATGGGCTCCATCAGCGGCAGCGTCATCTCCAACGTCATCACCACCGGCGCCATCACCATTCCCACCATGAAGAAGAACGGCTATCGGCCGGAGGTGGCAGCGGCGGTGGAAGCCTGCTCCTCCACGGGCGGCGTGCTCATGCCCCCCGTCATGGGCGCCGTGGCTTTCATCATGTCCTCCTTCCTGGGCGTGGCCTATGCCAATGTGGCGGTTGCCGCGGTGGTGCCGGCCCTGCTCTACTATTTCAGCCTGGTGGTCCAGGTGGACTTCTATGCCGCCAAAAATGACCTGCACGGCATCTCCCAGGACGAGCTGCCTAAGCTGAAGGGCGCTTTGAAGCGGGGATGGTGGTACATCTTCGCCATCGTCCTGCTGGTGTATCTGATGATCGGCACCAAACTGGAGGCCTGGTCCCCGTTCATCGTGTCCGTCTTCCTTCTCGTCATGGCCAACATTCAAAAGAGCACCCGGATGAACGGGAAGAAATGGATCGAGCTGGTCATGGAAAACGCCAAGATTCTGTCGGAGATTCTCAGCGTCATGGCGTCCATCGGCTTCATCGTCGGCGCCCTGTCCATGACCGGCATGGCCCAGGCCTTTTCCTCGGAGCTGGTCTTCTTCGCCAAGGGCAACGCCCTTCTGATGCTGCTCATGGGCGCGCTGGCCTGCTTCATCCTGGGCTGCGGCATGACCGTCAGCGCGGCGTATATCTTCCTGGCCATCGTCCTTGCCCCGGCTTTGGAAACCCTGGGCTTCATCCCCATGGCGGTCCATATGTTCGTGCTCTACTGGGGCATGCTCTCCTATATCACACCGCCGGTGGCGTTGGGCGCGCTGACGGCCTCCTCCATGGCGGGCGGCAAGTTCATGCGAACGGGCTGGGAGGCCATGAAGATGGGCGCGGTCCTGTACTTCCTGCCCTTCTGCTTCGTGTACAATCCCGCCCTGCTGCTCATTTCCAACTCCGCCTTTGAGATCGTGTCCGTGGTGGTCACGGCGGTGGCAGGCATCATCGCCCTGAGCATCGGCCTGCAGGGGTATATGCCCGGGATCGGAACCATCTCCAACGACGTTAAGGGTGTTTTTCTGCGGCTCCTGTTCTTCGCCGTGGGCATCATGCTCATGACCCCGGAGACCGTCACCGACATCATCGGCCTGGCGTTCCTGGCGGTGTATGTGATCTTCATCTTCATCTATCGGCAAAAGAAGCGCAAACTCGCGGCGCAATAAATGTATTGAGAAAGAAGGTTTTTTATGGACAAGTCATACGACATCGACGCTCTCGTCACCCGCAAAACGGAACAGAAGTTCTTCAAGCTCATCAAAAACGCCCACGTCATGGCGCCTGAGGATATGGGCATCAAGGATGTGCTTATCTCCGGCAACCAGATCTCCTTCATCGCGGACCACATCGACGGCGCAGACTTCGACGCCCAGGTCATCGAGGCGGACGAAAACTACCTGGCCCCCGGATACATCGACGCCCACGTGCATATGCTGGGCGGCGGCGGCGGCGCCGGATACGGCAGCCGGGCCCCTGAGCTGGAGGCCAGCGAGGCCTTTTTGACCGGCACCACCACCATCGTGGGTTGTCTGGGCATCGACTACATCAGCCGGACGCCCATCCATCTGGTGTGCAAGTGCCGGAGCCTTCAGGAGCGGGGATTGAACGTGTACATCGTCTTCGGCGGTTTCGGCCTGCCGCCTCGCACCATCACCGGCGACATTCGGGACGATATGTTCCTGATCCCCGAGCTGCTGGGCGTAGGCGAGCCCGCCGTTTCCGATCAACGCTCCAGCCAGACCCCTGTGTCCTATCTGCAGCAGCTGGTCAGCGAGGTCCATGTGGGCGGCCGGCTCACCGGCAAGCAGGGCATCGTCCAGTTCCATTTGGGTGACGCGCCTTCCGGCACGGCGCCTCTCAAGGAGATCGTGAAGGTCTCCCCCATGAAGAACGTGCGGCCGCTGCATTTTAACCGGAATCCCCAGCTCATGGCCGAAGCCCCCGAATGGATCGCCATGGGCGGCTACGTGGACTTTACCGCCGGTCTCCATGCCCCGGACTATCCCAAGGGTCTGACCAACGCCCAGGCCGTCAAGCAGCTGCGGGATGCGGGCTGCGACATGAAGCACGTCACCTTCAGCACCGACGGCAACGGCGTGCATACCCTGTATGGGCTGGAGTTCATCAAGCGCTTCCCCCTGAGCCTCATGCACGAAGCCGTGGTGGAGACCGCCCAGCTGGAGGGCGTGACCCTTTCCGAGGCCCTCAGCTACGCCACCAGCAACACCGCTGATTCCCTGGGCCTGAAGACCAAAGGCCGCATTCAGGTGGGCAAGGACGCGGACCTCATCCTCCTCAAGAAGGACGATCTGGCGGTGGACACCGTTCTCTCTCGCGGCCTGCTGATGGTGGAGCATGGAGAGCGGGTGAATCGAGGCCGATTGGACGGCTGACGCGCCGGTTCCAGTGATTGAGGGATTGAGCAGCCGGAGCGCATTCTCCGCGCTGCTCAAGGCCTTCCTTTTCGGAAAGAAAGGTGTGAAAGAATGAAATTGAAAGACAGGATCGCCGTCATCTCCGGCGGCGCGGCCGGAATCGGCTATGCCGCGGCCCAGCTTTTTCTGGAAGAGGGCGCCGTGGTGAACATCTGCGACGTGAACGAGCAGCGGATAACGGAGGCAGTGGAGAAGCTCTCCTCCCTGGGCACCGTTCGGGGCTATGTGTGCGACATCTCGAAAAAGGACATGGTCCTTGACATGATGGGGAAGATTCACGCAGAGTTCGGCCACATCGATATTCTCATCAACAACGCGGGCATCACCAAGGACGCCCAGTTCTATAAGATGACGGATGAGCAGTTCGACGCCGTCATCAACGTGAACCTGCGGGGCAACTACAACATGACCAAAGCCGTGGTCCCCTATATGATGGAGCAGAAATACGGAAAGATCATTCACTGCGCCAGCGTATCCGCCTTCAACGGCAACTTCGGTCAGTCCAACTATGCGGCCAGCAAAGCGGCCATCATGGGCATGACCCGGGTCCAGGCCAAGGAGCTCGGCAAGTACGGCATCCACGTGAACGCCATCGCCCCGGGCAGCATCATGACGGATATGTACGCCGCGGTGCCCGAGGAGGTCAAGCAGAAGAAGTTGGCCGCCATCCCCCTGCGCCGGTACGGCGATCCAAGGGAAGCCGCCCAGGTCTATTGCTTCCTGGCCAGCGACGAAAGCTCCTACATCACCGGGCAGACCATCGTCTGCGACGGAGGATTCAATTAAGGAAGGAGAAAACATGGCCGCTTTGGTAGATAAACGCTATTACGAGGACATGAACGTGGGCGACACGGAGGTGTCCATGGGTCGGACAGTGACGGAGACGGACATCGTGAACTTTGCCGGTCTGTCCGGGGATTTCAACACCCTGCACATGGACGCGGAATACGCCAAGGGCTCCATCGCCGGCCAGCGGATCGCCCACGGGCTGCTGCCGCTGTGCATTTGCTCGGGGCTTTACACCCGCACCGCTTATAACCTTTCCATGCTGGAGACGTTGACGGCTTTCACGGAAATCAAAAACTGGAAGTTCAAAAAGCCGGTCCTGATCGGCGATACCATCCATATGAAGATGGAGATCGTCGAGAAGACCGACACCAAGCCCGGCGCGACCAGCGGCAAGGTGGTCTTCCACCGGTCCGTCATCAACCAGCGGGACGAGGTGGTTCAGGAAGGCGATTTCGTGCTGCTCATCAAGAAGCGGCCCACGGCAGATTGAGAGGTATTCCATGCGCAATGTGGTAGTAGTCTCCGCCATTCGCACGGCCATCGGCAGCATCGGCGGCACCCTGAAGAACGTTCAGCCGGAAACCCTTCTGGCGACGGTCCTGGAAGCGGCTGTGAAAAGGGCCCATGTTGACAAGGGGGACATCGACGAGGTGATCTGCGGGCAGGCGAAGCAGTCCACGGATCAGCCCAACATCGCCCGGCTCTGCTCCCTGATGGTGAAGATTCCCGAGGAAACGCCTGCCTATACCGTGCATCGTCAGTGTGCGTCCGGCATGCAGGCCATTTTGTCCGGGGTCCAGCAAATACAGTGCGGCTACAGCGACATCGTCCTGTGCGGCGGCGTGGAGAGCATGTCCACCGCCCCTTTCTACGTGCGCAACGTTCGCTTCGGCTGCGGCAACGGCACCCAGTCGTTCTGTGATCCCAACATCGAGAGCCAGCCCCACAGCCAGCCCAACGACGTGTATGGCACCTTCAACATGATCCAGACCGCCGACAACATCGCCGTTAAGGACGGCATCACCCGGGAAGCGTGCGACGCCTTCGCGCTCCAAAGCCAGCGCCGGGCCATCTCCGCCATCGACACGGGCAAGTTCAAGGATGAGATCGTTCCCGTCGTCATTCCCCAGCGGAAGAAGGACCCCATCGTGTTCGAGGAGGACGAGTTCCCCCGCCGGGACACCAACGCCGAGAAAATGGCCAAGCTGAAGCCCATCTTCGAGGGCGGCGTCACCACAGCCGGCAATGCGTCGGGGCGAAACGACGGGGCGGCGGCCCTTGTCATCATGGCGGAAGAAAAGGCGGCGACTTTAGGGCTCAAGCCTCTTGCCCGCATTTTAGGCGGGGCAGCGGCCGGAGTGGACCCCCGGGTCATGGGCCTGGGTCCTGTGGCGGCGGTGAACAAGCTTTTTGACCGATGCCTCACGCCCATGGGCATCTGCAAGGAGGACATCGGCCTTTGGGAACTGAACGAAGCGTTTGCGGCTCAGGCTCTGGGCTGCCTGAAGGAATTGGACCTGCTGGATAAGCAGGACATCGTCAACGTGAACGGCGGCGCCATTGCCCTGGGACATCCTCTGGGCGACTCCGGCGCCCGCATCTCGGTGACGCTTCTCCACGAAATGCAGAAGCGGGACACGAAGTACGGCATCTCTACCCTTTGCATTGCCGGGGGACTGGGCATGGCCCTGGCCTTTGAAAAGGTCTGAACGAGTACAGGATAGCAGGAGAGAACAAGATGAAGATGCAAGACAGGCTGGCCGATCTCGCGAAACGGCGGGCGACGCTGGAAAACAACCCCAACAACCAGAAGGCCATCGACAAGCAGCACGCCCGGGGCAAGCTGACCGCCCGGGAGCGGGTGGAGCTGTTTTTGGACCCCGGCACCTTCGTGGAGATCGATGCCTGGGCCAAGCCCCGCATGACGGGCTTCGACATCGACAAGAAGGATATTCCCGGAGACGCGGTCATCGTGGGCTTTGGCGAAGTATATGGACGGGGCGTGTATGTATACGCCCAGGACTTTACGGTCCAGGGTGGCTCCGTGGGCAGCGTCACGGCCAAGAAGATACAGAAGATCATGCGGCGGGCCCTGGAGGAGCGGGTCCCCTGCATCGGCCTGGTGGACTCCGGCGGCGTGCGGGTGCAGGACGCGGTGACCCGGGATATGAACGAATCCTACCACCGCATGTTCTACTATCACACCCTTTCCTCCGGCGTGATCCCTCAGATCACGCTGATGATGGGCCCCTGCGCGGCGGGCGCCGGGTATTCTCCGGCCCTGACGGATTTCGTGTTCATGGTGGACAACACCAGCTATATGTATGTGGCCTCCCCCACGCTGTTGAAGACCGTTCAGTTCATCGACACCAACGATCAGGAGCTGGGCGGGGCCCAGGTCCACGCCACAGTATCGGGCTGCTGCGATCTGGTAGCTAAGGACGATGCCGAATGCCTGGAGATGACTCGTCAGCTGCTGAGCTTCCTACCCTCCAGCTGCGAGGAGGATGCCCCGATCTATGAGTGCACGGACCCCATCGACCGGCGGGACGAGGCGTTGCTGGACATCGTCCCGGAGAACCCCCGCTCGGCCTATGATATGCACGCCGTCATTGAGCATATCGTTGACGATGGGTATTTCTTCGAGCTCAAGCGGGACTACGCGCCGAACATGGTCACCGGGTTCGCCCGCATGGACGGCCGCACCGTCGGCATCGTCGCCAACAACCCCAAGGTGCTGGGCGGCGCCATCGACATCAACGCCAGCGATAAGGAAGCCCGGTTCATCCGCTTCTGCGACGCCTTCAACATCCCCCTGCTGTTCCTGGTGGACAACCCGGCATACCTGCCCGGCATCGAGCAGGAGCGGGGCGGCATCCTCCGCCACGGGGCAAAGGTGCTGTTCGCACTTTCCGAGGCTACGGTGCCGAAGATAACCGTCTACATCCGCAAAGCTTACGGCGGCGGCAACCCAGCCATGTGCTCCGAACCCATGGGCTCCGATCTCATGCTGGCCTGGCCCACGGTGGAAATGGCCCTCATGAATCCGGAAGGAGCCGTGAATATCATCTATCGAAACGAGCTTAAGGCCGCGGCGGATCCCGCCGCGTTGAAGGCGAAGCGGTTGGAGGAATACAATTCCACCTTCGGTGAGTTCCCCTACCATGCGGCCGCCATGCGCTGGGTGGAGGAGATCATCGATCCTCGGGACACGCGGCCCCTGATCATTCGGGGCTTAAAACAGATTTCCAGAAAAAAACTGGAGCACCCGAAGAAGAAACATGGTAATATCCCCTTATAATGGATGATTCGGCCGTGAGAAATGATCTGCCTGCTCATCAGGCAGATCATTCCCTTTTTTGAACGGATATCTGATTGGAGAGAACGCGTGATAGATTCCCATGTGCATTGTTTCCCGCCCAAGCTTGCCGACAGAGCCCTTCATGGCACCTTAGCCGATCGGGACTTTGAGGTGGACGGGACCCTGGAACGGCAGCTCGTCTTTGCGAAGAAGGCGGGTATCCGCCGCTTCCTGCTGCTGAACTTTGCTTCCCG